>JABMPP010000078.1 GCA_013202955.1 Candidatus Woesearchaeota archaeon
ATCCAAGATAACACTTGCTTTCCAGCCATGTTTTGATTCTTCTACTTTAAATCTGTGTAAAGTAACAGCTTTAACATCATTTTTTAATTCATGTTTGTGTTTATTTATTTTTTCTCCTATACATTCAGCTTTTAGTTTATCTTCTTTTATAGTTATGTTGAATTTTGAGAATAAAAGATCCTCTGAATCCTTTAGAAAAATCAATTCACCAAGCCAGTCAAACAAAAGCCTTTCAATATCCTTACTCTCAAGCTCTATTATTTTGGTTTCTTTTTCCTCAACACCTTTTAGGTCCACCATTGAATCCTCAAGAGCAAGAGCACAAGCTGTGAAAAGCTCTTCTAATGTTTCTGCTTCTGCTTCAAACGCAATATCAGCAGTTGCAATGTCAGGTAAAAACTTATATTTCATGATAAAAAGAAAAATCAGAGAGTATAAAAAGATTGTTAAATTAGAACCCCTTGTAAAAAATTAAACAAATACCCTGTTATTATAATGGCTAAAGTTACAACTCCAAAGAATATGATGATTAATCTTAATTTCATTGCTCTTCTTAATATAATTGCCTCTGGAAAACTCAAAGCAGCAATCCCCATCATAAATGCAAGGGCAGTGCCTAAAGGAACACCTTTTTGAAATAACACAGTTGCAATTGGAACAATGGCTGCACAGCTTCCATACATTGGAACCCCAATCAATGTTGAGATTGGCACTGTGAATACCCCTCCTTTTCCAATAATATTACTTATTGTTTTTTCAGGAATGTAGTTATGTATCAAAGCACCAATTCCTACCCCAACTAATATCCAAATCCACAATTTTTTTACAATATCTCTTGCTTCATTTACACCAAAAATTATTCTTTCATTAATTTTTTTGAAGGTATTTTCTTTTTTCTGTTTTATTTTCTTTTCAAAAAGATCTTTTACAAGATATTTCCTAAGCTTCATTTTTCCAAGTATATATCCAGAAATTGTTCCTATTATAATACCACTTAAAACATAAGCAAGGGTTATTTTCCAACCAAAAAAACCCAACATCAATACAACAAGATATTCATTTATTAGAGGAGATGTTATTAAAAATGAGAATGTTGTGCCAAGAGGTATTCCAGCTTTGAGAAAACTTAAGAAAATTGGAATAGATGAGCATGAACAGAAAGGTGTGATTGCACCAAACAATGAGGCCAATAAATTACCGGTTCCCCTTCTTTTTCCTGTGAGCCATTTCCTAATCCTGGATTCATCAATGTAACTTCTCAGAAATCCAATAAGTGCTATCATAAAAAATAGTAATAATAATATTTTAATGGAATCATAAATAAAGAAATTCAGTATTTGCGCAATTCTTGAAACAGGATCTAATCCGAATAGATTATACAAGAACCAATCTACAATTACTTGCAGCATTCTTCTTCACAACTGCATTTCTTCTTTGATTTTTCTTCTAGTTTTTTGTCTAATTTATCAATTAGTTTTCTAAAAATACTCTTCTTTACCATTTTGTTTGTACTAAACTGAATTTATATAAAAAAGTTGTTGAATTAGAAAATTATAAATAAATAACATCTTATATCTTATCCATGCGAGAATCTATAAGAAAAGGTTTTAGTTTTGGGATAACATCAGGAATCATTACCACTCTTGGTTTGATTGTTGGTCTACATTCAAGTACGCACTCAACTCTTGTTATTATTGGAGGTATTCTTGTGATAGCAATAGCAGATGCACTGTCAGACTCACTTGGAATTCATATATCTGAGGAATCTGAAAATAAGCACACAACAAAAGAGATTTGGGAATCCACAATTAGCACATTCATTTCCAAGTTTGTTTTTGCATTATCATTTATTGTCCCAATTCTAGTGTTTAAACTTTCTACTGCAATAATTATAAGTGTGGTATGGGGTTTATCTTTGATAGCAATCTTTAGTTATTATTTGGCCAAACAACAAAATATAAAGCCTTACAGCGTAATTATAGAACATTTGGTTATTTCAATCCTTGTTATTGTTACAACTCATTATGTTGGGCAATGGGTGGCAACTTTTAGTTAATTTTTTTGAAATCAGAAAATTATAAAATAGATTTGCTTTTCTATTTTGATATGAAAAAACAGAGCTTTCAAAAGATATTTTTGATTCTAAAAAAAGAATATCCACAGCCAGATACAGTGTTGAAATTTGGGAATCCATTGCAGATAATGGTTGCAACAATACTTTCTGCACAGTGCACTGATAAAAGAGTTAACATCATAACAAAGAATCTTTTCAAAAAATATAAAACTGTTAAGGATTATGCTAATGCAAGTCAGAAAGAGTTTGAGATTGATATAAAATCATCAGGGTTTTACAAGAACAAGGCAAAAAACATAATAAATGCTTGTAAGATGATTATTAAAAAGTTTGATGGTAAAGTTCCCGATACAATGGGAGAACTTATAAAGCTTCCAGGCGTAGCAAGAAAAACAGCAAATGTTGTGCTTTCGCATGCGTATGGTGTTGTTGAGGGCATGGCAGTCGATACCCATGTTACAAGGCTTTCACAAAGAATAGGATTATCAAAAAACAAGGATCCAAACAAGATAGAGCAAGATCTGTTGAAGTTAGTTCCAAAGAATTATTGGGATAAATTTTCATTATCTCTTATATGGCACGGAAGAAAAGTATGCAATGCAAGAAAGCCTAAATGTAGTGAATGCAAACTGAATAAATTATGCGAAAGCGCATTCAAGGTGTAAAATGTTAGTAAAAACAAAAGCGATTGTAAAACAGAATAAAAAAGAAACACCCAGTGTGCATTCTCTTGTTTTGGAGTTAGAAGAAAAAATTGATTTCAAAGCAGGACAATATGTTATGATTAATGTTCCTGAAGGAGATAAAATACTGAAAAGAGCATACTCAATTGTTTCTTCACCTTCTAAAACTGATATTGAATTATGCATAAAAATTGTTGATGAAGGGGTTGCATCAAAATATCTTTGTGGGCTAAAGCAAGGTGATGAAATGGATTTAATGGGCCCCATGGGGGTATTTATATTAAGTGAACCTTTGGAAGATTCTGTTGTTTTTCTTGCATCAGGAGTTGGTGTTGCGCCTTTCAGATCAATGATTAATTATTTGTTTGAACAAGGGTTTGAAGGTAAGATTATATTGTTTTTGGGTGCCAGAACACACGATGAATTAATTTATAAGAAAGAGTTTGAGGAGTTGGCTTTAAAACATGAGAATTTCAAGTTTATCCCTGTTGTTAGCAGGGAGAAATGTGGTGAGAAGCAAGGTCATGTGCAGGATGTGTGTGAAAAATATATTAAAGATTTAAAAAATCCAGGATTTTATGTCTGCGGCCTGAAAAACATGGTGGATGAGACAGTAGAGTTTCTCAAAAACAAAGGTTTTTCCAATATTCATTATGAAAGATACAATTAATTTTATAAATGATCAATTTTTTGAAGGTATTGAAAATGTATGACACAATAATTGTTGGTGCTGGTGTTGCAGGATTAGGTGCTGCAATGTATTCTGGCAGATTTGGATTAAAGACCTTATTAATAGGTGAAACCATGGGCGGCACAATAATTCTTACAGATACTGTTGAAAATTATCCTGGTTTTAAGAAATTAACAGGAATGGAGCTTGCAGATAAACTAAAAGAGCATGCACTTGAATATGATGTTGAGGTAAAAGAGCAAAAAGTTGTTGATATTGAGAAGAAGGAAGATGGTTTTGTTGTAAAAACAGCTAAAGAAGAATTTGAGACAAAAACAGTTATTTATGCTACTGGAACAAAAGTCAAGAAATTGGGTGCAAAAGGTGAAGAAGAATTTTCAAACAAAGGAGTGCATTATTGTGCTTTGTGCGACGGCCCTGTTTATCAGGATAAAGTGATAGGTATTATTGGTGGGAGCGATTCAGCTGCAAAAGAAGCATTGCTTTTAACACAATACGGAAAAAAGGTTTATATTATCTACAGAAAGGAAAAAATAAGGCCAGAGCCAATAAATGCTGAAAGAGTGGATAAGAATGATAAGATAGAGATTATCAACAATACAAATGTTGTTGAGATAAAAGGGGATAAGTTTGTTGAGTCTGTTGTTTTGGATAAGGAATACAAAGGAAGCAAGGAACTGAAACTGGATGCTGTCTTTATTGAGATTGGGCATATTGTTTTAACAGACTTGGCTAAAAAACTAGGTGTTGAGCTCAATAAGAAAAATGAGATAATAATTGACAGAGAAGCCAAAACAAACCTTTCTGGATTTTTTGCTGCAGGCGATTGTGTTGACACTGTGTTTAAACAGGCAATAACAGGTGTTGGAGAAGCAGTAAGCGCAGCTTACTCAGCTTATCAATATGTTAAATAATTCTTTTAAGATCTAATTCTTCATCTTGGATGTATTCTAATCCGAATTTTAATGCAACATATGCTTTATGCAATTCTTTTCCTAAATATGCAGAATGATGCATGCTGCTCACCATTCTTTTTCTTAGTATGGTGTGATAAATCTCTTGAGGATTATTCCCAGTTATCTTTATGGAAATTTCATTCTTGTTTTTGCAGAACCCAACATCAATATTCTTGTTCTTTCTGTTTACTCTGATAAGAAAATAACCTTTTTTGTCCTGTTTCCACTCTTTATACCTATCCCAACTTGCTGTTACTTTTTCATATCTTTTTTTATATGTTACAATTTCCATTTTTTCATGTAATAATCTTTCTCTTTTAAACTTAAGCAAAATATTTTATTTTCATAAACACAAATGTTGCGTATATAAGCAGTAGAAATACTGCCTCTTTTTTATCAAGTCTATTTTTGCTTAATAAAAACCCTATTGCTATCACAGTTGCCAGGAACCAAAACGGGATATCAAAAAATAAAAGATTCTTTTCAACAAGTAATCCCGTGCTTCCTGCTGCTACTGCCCCAGCACCTAATGAGAACAAAGGATCTGTTATATTGCTTCCAATCAATGTTCCAACAGATATATCTCCTGCTTTTTTCATAATCCCCCTTATTGCAGTTGATAATTCAGGCAATCCTGCACCAACACCTATTATCATAACCCCAACAAATGATTCAGCAACTCCCCATGCTTGGGATAGTTTTATCGCATTCTGCACAACAATATGAGCAGCATAAACAAGAACTGATATCCCAATTATCATATAAAACAGGTTTTTTAAGTTCTGAATCTTTTCTTCCCTTGTTGATAATTTTATACCATCTCTAACTTTTATTCTGAAATTCTCTTTTTTGACAAGATAAATAAGATAAACCAAATAAATAATTATTAGGAATAATCCCTCATACCATGTTATTATATTATCAGTGACTGAGTTTCCAATAAAAAATCCAACAATAAACATCATTGCTATTGCAAACAGCACCATAAACCCATTTCTCTTTAATGTGTGTTTTCTTCCGTGCAGATAACCTATAAGTCCTGTAATCCCAAATATTAATGTGATTTGTGCTAAACAGCTTCCTATATTAGTTCCAATAGCAATGCCTGAGGCATGCTTTAATCCAGCTGATATGTTTGTTGCTATCTCTGGTAATGAGGTTCCTATTGAGATTACTGTTAGCCCAATAAATGTGTGTGATATTCCAAAAGTTGTTGAGAGTTTTTTTACTGCTTCAACAACTAATCCGGATCCTATGAATAATCCTATTAATCCAAGTATTAATAAAAATAACTCAATCATGCGCATAACCTCTTATGCTTCTTATCCCAAATTTTACTAATTCACCAATCACAAGAACTGATGCTGAAACACTTATTATGAATATCCAATCAATAAACAAAATTGGAACTGTGTGAAATATTGTGTTTAATGGAGTGTATATTATTAAGATTTGTAATAAAATTGAGGATAATATTGCTGCAATAAGGTATTTGTTTGAAAATATCCCTATTCTGAATAACGATGATTCTTCTGATCTAAAGTTCATCACATTGAACATCTGAAACATAACCAATGTTGTGAATGCAATTGTTCTTGAGTAATCTGCTTCAACTAATTTGAGCTTAAACATGAGTAATGTGCCTACTGCCATTATTATGCTGAACAAAAACATCATTGTTGTTCTTTTTATGTTAAGTATTCTCTCTGTTTTTTTTCTAGGTGGTCTTGTCATAACATCTGGATCAGGAGTGTCAACACTTAATGCCAATGCTGGAAGTCCATCAGTAACTAAGTTCATCCATAATATCTGTATTGCAATTAATGGAAGAATGGCTTCTCCTCCTAATGTGAATCCTATTAAAATAGCAAGAAATATTGTTAGGATCTCACCCATATTACTTGATAATAAATACTGCACAAATTTCTTTATGTTGTTGTATATATTTCTGCCTTCCTCAACAGCATTAACTATTGATGCAAAATTATCATCTGTGAGAATCATGTCTGAGGCCTCTTTTGCAACATCAGTGCCTGTTATTCCCATTGCAACTCCTATTTCTCCTGCTTTTAATGCAGGGGCGTCATTAACTCCATCTCCGCTTACAGCAACAACATGTCCATTTTCTTCCAATGCTTTAACAATCATAACTTTATGTGAAGGATTCACTCTTGCGTATATGTTTGTGTCTTCAACAATTGTTCTGAGATCTTCTATGTTGTTTAGCTCTTTTCCTGTTATGCTTTTTCCTGTTAATCCTATTTCTTTTGCAACTGCCTCTGCTGTTAATTGATAATCACCTGTTATCATCACGACTTTTATTCCTGCTTTTTTGCATTTTGCTATTGCTTCTTTTACTCCATCTCTTGGTGGATCTATCATTCCTTGCATTCCAACAAAAACAAGCTTTTCTTCTTTAAACTCCCTTAAAACATTTCTGTATGCAAAGCCCAGCACTCTTAATGCGTCTTTTGCAAATCTATTATTTGTTTCAATCACTCTTTTCTTGTCCTGCTCTGTTATCTTTCTAACCCTTCCATTCTCAAGAATAAAATCACACAATTCAATAACAACATCAACAGCTCCTTTTGTAAGAGCTATTCTTCCTGACCTTGTTTCATGGATTGTGGTCATTCTTTTTCTTTCTGAATCAAAAGGAATTTCATTCACTCTTTTGTTTTCTTTTTGTAATGTTTGTTTGTTTAATCCAAGCTTTCCAGCACTTACTAATAAAGCAGCCTCTGTTGGATCACCGATAACCTCACCTTCATTTATTGAGCTGTTGTTGCACAATGCACCTATTTTCATTAACATGTCCATTCCATGTGTTTTCTTTGAGAATTTTCCATTCATGCTGTATCCTTCTCCTGTAATATTGATTATTTCCTTATCAACATACAATCTCCTTACAGTCATTTCATTTCTTGTTATTGTTCCTGTTTTATCAGAGCATATAACATCTGTTGATCCTAATGTTTCAACACTTGGAAGTTTTCTTATCAATGAATTCCTTTTAATCATTCTCTGCACTCCTAATGCTAGTGAGATTGTGACAACTGCAGGAAGCCCTTCTGGAATAGCAGCAACTGCAAGACTTATTGCAAGAATGAACATTTCTGGAATCTCCTTCCCATTAAACACTCCAGCAAGGAAAACAATTGTTACTATTACTATTGTTGCGATCCCAATCCATTTTCCAAGATGTTTTAATTTAACTTGTAAGGGTGTTAATTTTTCTCCTCCTTCATGTATCATTATTGCTATTTTTCCTATTTCTGAGCTCATTCCTGTTCCAACAACTATTGCTCTTGCATTGCCTTTTGCAGCAATTGTGCCTGAAAAAACCATGTTTCTTTGATCAGCAACTTCAATATTTTTAGCAAGGAGATTAAGATTCTTTCTTACAGTTGTTGATTCACCTGTTAATGATGCCTCTTGTGTTTCAAAATTATTTACCTCTATTAATCTTGCATCAGCAGGGATTTTATCTCCTTCTTCAAGAACAAGAATATCTCCAGGAACAATGTTTTTTGCGTCTATTTTTATCTCTTTCCCATCTCTGATTACTTTTGCTTTGAGGCTGGTTAGTTTTTTTAATGCTTCAATAGACTTTTCTGCTTTGTATTCTTGGATGAATCCCATAATTGCGTTTAGTATTATAATAACAAAGATGAAAATACTGTCAACAATCTCTCCTATTAACCCAGAGATCACCATTGCAGCTATTAATATTCCAACAAGCACGCTTTTGAATTGATTTAGAAAGATTTCTAAAGGAAGTATTTTCTTTTTTTCTTTAATAACATTATAACCATGTGTTTTTAATACTTCAACAGATTTTTTACTAGTTAAACCCTTGTCTGATGTTTCAAATTCCTTAAAGAGTTCTTCTTTTGTTTTTGTGTAGTGCATTATAATGTTAATATTCCAAGTATTCCTGTTATTAAGCCGACCAGTGCAAGAATAAGGTAAATGCTTACTGCTCCTGAAAGAAATGACCATGTAGATAGCTTAAATGCTTGTGTTAATCTGATTTCATAGTTTTTTTCTATAAGGTGTGTGAATAGGTAGAAAAGAAAAGGCAGTGATATGATTACAACATAAAATGGTGCAATCAGGTCAATTATAAAAACAGCTGTTGCTATTACAGCTGTTAATAAAAACGCATCCTTGTATGATCTTTCATTGTATTCTTTTGATTTAACATACAATATGTAGGCTGAGATTGGTATAACAATAACAAATGCTTTTAGTTTTATTAAAAAAGAAAAGAAATTGGGTGCTTTGAAATAAAATATTGTTGAAATTAAGGCCAGGAAAAATAACAATACACTTAAATCCCTTAACCATTTTTTGTCAGGCATAAAGCTATATTCAATATCTTTTAGATGCACTATTTCATTTGTTAGTTTGTGGAGAAGATCATGTTTTTTCTTCTTGTTTTTTGATATATCAATTAATTTTCTTGCTGTTTTTTCATCATACCCTTCTTCAATCAATATTGATGATATCTGGTCAGCTGTGTATCCTCTTTCGACTTCTTTCTCAACAAATCTTATTATTTTTTTATCAATCTTTTTTGTGAATTCTTCATGACCAATATCAATTATCTTTGTATGAAATAATCCTTTTCCTGGTTTTTTTGTTTTCAGAACCTCGCTTATGATTTTTCTGACATTATTTTTGTCATAACCTTTATTAACCATTGTTTCAATTATCTTGTTCTTGGAGAATCCCATATCTAACACTCTCTCTACATATTCTGTTAGTTCTGGATTGATCATTTTATCTCCTTTAAGTGTATATTTCCCTCTAAGTCCTCAACAAATCTAAGCTTTGTTTTATTATTCCAGCCTTTAGCTTCAGCTATATCTTTAGGAATAGTTATCTTGTACTGTCCGTTATTGACGATGACCTTCATTTTTAGTAATATTTTATTATCATTAACTTATTATATTATGTATAAATTAGTAATATTATATATAAATGTTTCTATAAGTAAAGTTTTTATAGTTGTTAAATAAAGATTCTTTATGTCTAAAAAAGATTATGACAGATTATTATCAAAAGAGGAAAAACTTCTTAACTCTTACTGGAACGATGTTTTAAAATATATTAATAAAGATATTG
>JABMPP010000079.1 GCA_013202955.1 Candidatus Woesearchaeota archaeon
AAAACAAATCCAAGAATTGACATAAATAAACTCTATGTTTCTCCCCTGGATGTAAGCTGGAATGCTGTAAAAATAAACAAACTTGGCACACTTGAGCATAGAGGGATGGATACAAATTTCCTCTCTATTTTGTTTGCTATTGCAACAATATACAAATTTTCCCTGAAGAAAATACAAAGAGAGTTTCTTGAGGTTCTTCCAACTGATTTTGGGATAACTGATTCATTCAAGATAGAGAATGGTGTTCTATTTATTCCACCACACACACATGTAAGAAACAAGCTGCAGTTATGGGGAGCATATAACGGATATTCCAAAAAAGAGATGTACAATTATGCAAAAAGGTTTTTTAATTTTGCCAGATCAGTTACTCCAAAAAAATATTCAAAACTGGTTAATCCTTTGAAAGAGATGATAGATAAAAAAGAGTCAATATCAGACAAGATATTAAAATATTCAAAAAGAAAAGGATATCTTGTTGACAACAAGATAAGCAAGAGTGATGGTTGCGAGCTTGCATTATATTATGCTAAGAAATTCCATGATGATTTGGAGAAAACAAAAGAAATATTGACTCATATAAAATCACTTTGAGAATCCTTTCCTTATTTTCCCACCTATATCTTCAATTTTTTTCTTGTATGTGTGATTATAAGCATATTTTATATTTGTTGGCATGTGTTTGAGATGCCTGTTTATACCAGGGGCATGATAAGCAATTCTGTTTATCAGGTTCTTCTCTCTTCCAACAACAAGATTCTTCTTCTTTTTTATTGAGTTAAGAAAACCTTCAACAGTGTTATTTTTAGATAATGTAACAACAGTTCCTATCTCAATAAGCATATGTCCATCAGAGCCAGCAGTATAAGATTTGCCTGCTTTGATTGCTAACTCAATAGCATTAAGATTTCTTAATCTATTAACCTCTCCATTTAATACTTCAACAGCATGTATTTTTTTGAAAAATCTCATTCTCCTCATATCTTTGGTTTTACTCTTTATATTGGTCCAGAGATAAGCAAAAGGATGTGGTAAACAAGTTACACAATTATAATCCATTGCATCATTAAGAAGGGTGTTTAGATTTCTGTTGATTCTGCTCATTGGATTTTTTGATTTGTATTTATTTACAAATTTTTCATAAAATTCTTCTAATTCATCTTTTTGATAAAAGTAAAACAATAGGTGAAAACCTTCCAGACTTGTTACCTCAATGCCAGGTATAACTAAAACTTCTTTTTGTTCTAAAGCTTTTAATGATCCTCTTATCTCATTGTGGTCTGCTATTGAGACTCCAAACCCTTTTTTCTCAGCTTTTCTCAGTATATTTTTTACTTTTGTTCTTGAATCAGAATATTCAGAATGAAGATGCATGTCAACAGCAGTATATCCTTCTTCAGAAATATTCTTGAATCTCGGTCTCTTGAATGTTATCTTGTCAAGCATAGAAAACACCTAATTAAATTTCTATATAAACTTTGTGAAAAATAAACAATAAATTTTTAAATTATAACAGAATATTCAATTTTATGAATCTGGCAGTTGTTGGTGCCCAGTGGGGGGACGAAGGTAAAGGAAAGATAATTGATTATCTTACTGAAAAGTTTGATGTTGTTGTGAGAACACAAGGGGGAAATAATGCAGGCCACACAATTGTTGTAGATAATGAGGAGACAATACTTCATATTATTCCTTCAGGAATTCTTAATAATAATAAAATATGTGTTGTTGGAAATGGGGTTGTGATTGACCCAAAAGTTCTTCTTGAGGAAATGGATGCTCTTAAAAAGAAAGGAGCCAAAATTACAAAGAATAATTTCAAGATAAGTGACAGAGCTCATGTGATACTTCCTTATCATGTTGCGTTGGATGGGGCAGGAGATAAATCAGAAAAGATAGGCACAACAAAAAGAGGAATAGGCCCAGCATATATGGATAAATATGAAAGAGAAGGAATAAGAATGCATGAGTTTGTGGACAAGGATGTTTTCAGGAAAAAGCTTGATGAGTCAATTGTAAAGAAAAACTTTCTTCTGAAGAATTTTTATAATGATAATGAGATATCAGCTGATGAGGTTTTTGATGAGTATTCAAAATATGCAGAGATATTAAAAGAATTTGTGGCAGACACATCATTTATTATCAACAAATCAATTGATGAGAAAAAGAGTGTTCTGTTTGAAGGAGCACAAGGAGTGATGCTTGATATTGATCATGGAACATATCCTTTTGTTACATCCTCAAATCCTTCTCTTGGTGGGGTTTGCACAGGAACTGGAGTAAGCCCTTTGAGATTAAATAAAGCAGTTGGAATATTAAAGGCATACACAACAAGAGTTGGTTCAGGTCCTTTCCCAACAGAGCTTGAGGACGAGATTGGGGAGAAGCTAATGAAAATAGGGAATGAATATGGAGCAACAACTGGAAGACCAAGAAGATGTGGCTGGCATGATGCTGTTGTTTCCAGATATTCTGCAAGAATAAACTCTTTTACTTCTTTTGTTATAACAAAACTGGATGTTCTTAGTGGGATTAAGGAACTAAAGATATGCACTGCTTATGAAAAGAATGGGAAAAGGATTGAGGAGTTTCCATCTGATATAAATGTTTTAGAATCCTGCACCCCTGTTTATGAAACATTTGATGGGTGGGAAGAAGATATTTCAGGAATAACAAAATTTGATGATCTTCCTGAAAACGCAAAAAAATATCTGAAAAAACTGGAAGAGTTGACGTCTACAAAGATATCAATTGTTTCTGTTGGTCCAAAGCGGGAACAAACAATATTTGTTGGTGAATTATAGTTTATTTACGTTTCTAATAGGGTTTCAATCGAAAACTTTATATATCAGGATATGAAATTATTAATCATATCTAAATAATAAAAGAGGCGTTACATTATGGTTAAGAAAAAAGCACAAGCAGCTCTTGAATTTCTTATGACTTATGGTTGGGCAATTTTGGTTGTTCTTGTTGTTATAGGTGCGTTGGCATACTTTGGAATATTAAATCCAAGCATTCTATTACCTGAAAAATGTACATTACAAATGGGACTTTACTGTAAAGACCATAGAGTTGATGCAGAAAACGGAAAAATAAACCTAAAGCTTGAGAATGGAATGGGCAAGGATATAATAATTACATCAATAGAGATAGAAGGAGATGTTCTTCCGGGCGGTTGTTATACTGGTTTAGGAAACTATACCAATCTTACATCTGGTCCTCTTAATTGTGATGAAAATGCCTGTATTGAATGCTCAACATGGCCAGGAGCAGCAACAAATCTCTATTATCTTTGCAATCCGCATTTTACAACAAAGGAAGATGGAACACCTTATTTTGATGTGGAGAACTACAATTTCAAAGTTGGCATGAGAATACCACAAGGAAGAGAAAGAGACATCATGGTTAACTGTTCATTTGCACCATTGTCATGGACAGGAAAAACAAAAAACAACATCAAGATAGAATGGTATTATGCTGATAGCAGTCCTCTTTATTCACACACAATGGATGGGGAGATTCTTGCAAGAGTAGAAGGCATGGAATAATTTTATTTTTTATTTCTCTTTTTCTTTTTACCAAAAAGTTTATATATTAGCTTTAGAAGTATTAACTATATCAAATTAAAAAGAGGCGTATATCATGGTTAAGAAAAAAGCACAAGCAGCTCTTGAATTTCTTATGACTTATGGCTGGGCAATTTTAGTTGTGTTGGTCGTTATAGGTGCACTGGCTTATTTTGGGGTATTGAATCCTACAATGCTATTGCCAGAAAAATGTACATTACAAATGGGTCTTTATTGTAAAGATCATCTTATTGATGCAGAAAACGGAAAAATAAACCTAAAGCTTGAGAACGGCATGGGTAAGGATATAATAATAAAGAAGATAACTATAACGGGAGATGTTTTGCCGGGTGGATGTTTTGTTGGTTTAGGAAACTACACTAATCTGACGGCAGATCCAAATATTGGTGATTGTGGTTATGTTGATATAAATGGCACTGTAGATTGTAGTGCGTGCGGTTCATGGCCAGGATCATCAGCATCAGGACTACTTTATGTCTGCAATCCACATTATCTAGAAAGAGAATCAAATGGTGCAAGATGGTTTGATGTGGAGAACTATAATTTTAAATTAGGAATGAGAATACCTCAAGGAGGAGCTAAGGATATTATGGTGAACTGCTCATCTGCACAATTGTCATGGACAGGAAAATCCAAGAATCAGATAAAAATAGACTGGTTCTATGCAGACAGTGAT
>JABMPP010000080.1 GCA_013202955.1 Candidatus Woesearchaeota archaeon
CTCAATCCAGAATCCTTCTTTGCACCATGGAACAGGTGTTAAAGTCCATTTATCTTTTAATCTTTTTTTTATCTCTTGCACTGTTGTTTTCAATGTGTTAACTCTTATTGATCTTCTTAAGAATGATAAAGAATATTCCATAAACTTGTTGTAATCTTTTCCTAGAATTGATTTATATCTCTCTTCAAACCCTGGCTTTATCTCAATATCCTCTGTTCCTGGAATTGTTTCTGGCATACTGTTGCGAATAAATCCCTATTTAATAAGCTTTTGAATATATGTTGTATATGGTCAAGTTTTAAATTAGCTCCTATAAAAATGGCGCCAGTAAAAATTAAACCATTACTTTTAATTCTTCTAGAAGTGCTTCTATCTGTCTTATCTTTTCATTAACTGATTCTTCTTCAGTTATGTTTACCTGAACAACCTTTTCTCCCGTTACAAAGGCATAAACACCTTCATCATCTTCAAATGCCAACACTTCATTGTTCATTGAGTTAACAAACACAGTGTAGCTTATTCCTGCGAAATCTCTTGGGGTTATTGATAATTCCCAATATAGGTTTCCATCAATAACATAAGGCCTTGGCTCAATAACAGAGGCAGTTGCCCAGTCAATTATTGGGAACTTCTTTTTAACATAGCTTACAACTCTTACAGGTCCTGTCAATGTCTTTTCCTCATCCATCTCAATCATTTCTATTTTTCCTGTTAAAGCGTCTACTAAAAATATCTTGAAAACACCATAGCTTTCTCCCCATGGCTCTGTTGCAATTATCCATTTTAATCCATCTTCAGTTGGCATTAAGAATGGCTGTTTGTTTGATTGGCCATAAACATCTGAGATTTCTATCTGATCCTCATGCAGGAACCATGTGTTCATAATACCTAAATGGAATTTATATGAATCAACATATAATCTTGCCAATGATTCAGGATACACCCAGTTGCCTTCAAACACTTTTGCCACTTTTGTTTCAGCAGGCGTGTAGAACTGTATTGAACCTCCTTCATCAACAACAAACACTCCCTTGAAATATGGCATCATAACAGGGAATTTAAACTTATATCCAACAACAGGCGCAACTGTTTTTATTCTGTCTTCATGCATTATATAATATATTTCATCAATATCAATAAAGTATTTTTTCTTGAAAAGGTTCCAATATATATTGTCAAACAACCCAATTCCTTCTCCTACTTCTAATGTTTGGGTCTCTATTCTTGTTACTCTGTCAGTTTTTGTAATATCTGCTATCATTAATCCATTTACTTTTTGTGTAAAGAATAATATAAATCCATCTGGAATTCTTGGCGCAGTCCATACCGGCTTTCCATCAATATTCACAATATCCAGTCCGCCTATTTTTTCTCTTGATTTCTGCAAACTATCTTCTAAATATCTCCTTGCAACAGCTTTTGGTAATATTCTTACTTCTGTTGTGTCAGGTAGTGCTTCAATTTTATTATATTCAGTGTCCTGGACAATATATCTCTCAAGAATAATATCATGGAAAAACAATCCTAACATCGAAACAACAGCTAATGCAACAAAAAAAGAGCCTGCATTAACATTTCTTTGCTGGAAAAATATCGCGCCTAAAATTGCGAATAAAACAAAGAAAACTAATAATGGATACCTGTAAAAGCCCATAAAAAACCCATGAAACCATGGCCTGAAAACATATATTAAGATAAATATTATTATTAATGTGATAATCGCGTTTAGTCCTGGCTTTGGGAACTTCTTTTTCATAGGAGCATTTATAATCTTCTCCTTTTTATGTTTTTTGAATTCTCCCCCTTGAATTTTCTTTCCTATATTATTTCCTATTATTCCACCAATAATCATCCCAAGTATTGGGGAGTTTATCATCAATCCCAATACAGCGCCTATAAAAATACCCATTGCTATTGCTGTTCTAGTAGAAGTTGGCTTTTTATCAAAAAACATAAAACAATAAAATGGCTAGAAGTATTTAAATCTTTAGATTTATTGTGTAGGGCTATTATACTTAAGATAAGTACTCATTGAGCTTGGAGGAATAACCACAGCTTTTGCTGCTTTATAATTGTCCTGCATTTCATTAAGAAGTCCTCCAACCTTACCATCTAGTCCTTCCATATTAATATCAGAAACTAAATGACCAGTAAGTTCAGGAGCTCTTATTGCTAATGTGCTAAAAAATTCTTCAGTACTTAAGCTAGTGATTGGTTTATTATATAATATTATTCTTGAATTAGGAACTGGTTTATCAAGTTTGCTTTCCTGAGCCACAATTACTGTTGGTTTTTTGGCTTTTGGGTCAGGTGTATAAAACTTAACTGTGTTTTCAGCATCAATAGAATATTCTCCCAACAGAATAAGAGGATGATTATCTGAAACATCATTTAAATCTGATTTTCTAAGATCTCTACCTCCAGCTAATTTAGAGTAATATTCTGAACCCTTTTCATTTATATCTTGTATATAAATATTCATGATTTCACCTGAGATTCTGTTTTTATTTATAAAATTATGGTATATAACTAGTATATAAACCTTGTGGTTTTAATAACTTATTAGTGGTAACAAATAGAAAGATTTATATATGAAAACAGCAAAAACAAGGAATATGAGCTCACCAGATTTAATAAATAGAAGAAAATTCATTAAATTAACTAGCTTAGCGGCTGCTGGGGTGGCAGCAGGTTTTTGGGGTTGTACTAGTGAGAAAACAGAAGAGCAGAGAGTAGAGGACTTAGTGGATGCTGTAAAGCATACTTATGAGGATTATTACAATGAGTTAAATTCTGATTATGTTCTTTCGCAAAGAGATGTTAGTTCTGTGACCAGAGTAATGGGAGAAATCTTGGAAAAACAGGTCCTGAAAAAAGGAAAAGGAATATCTGAGATTGAAGCATTTAGAACAGCACAAACTACTGATGACCTTAACACTGTTATTGAAAAGGTTTTGGAAAGATACAATCTAATTTATGTAACAGGAGATGTATTAGAGGTATTGAAAAACCAGACAATGGGAATGAAAAATGCTTATATTGCAGAAAAGCAGAGTGAAACAGAGAAAACAAGAGATGGTATGAAAATAAAAACAGTGATAACCAAAAATCCCAGATTAAAACCCTACAATGATTATATGCACAAACAACCAACAATTCCTTTTACTGATGTTGATAAAAAAACAATTTATATGGAAGATGAGTTTCTTAGAGTAAACGCTGAGCAAGAATTAAAGTATATGAAAAACCCAGATGAAATGTTTAGTGAAGTCAAAAATGGATTTGATACATTGAATAATTTATATGTTAATCTAACAATTAGTGAATTTAAGAATAAGTATGAGGAGTTGAAAGGAGATCCAAAAATAAAGGAAAAATTCATTGATTATACAATTGAAAAAACCATTCCTGCAATTGAGGCGCATGAATCACAGCACATAATAGATATAAACTCAGGCATTCTTGAAGGCACAGATGATCGTGAACTTAACATAAAAACTGAAACAAATGCAGTTCTTTCCCAAATGATGAATAAGGGATATGAGTATAACTCTACAAGATTAGTGATAAAATGGATGCTAACAACTCCAGATGATTCACATTATCATGAAGCTGGAAAAAGATTACTGCCAATGTTCTCAGGAGTTATATATAGCAATTTGGATAGTTTTCCATCTATTGATCAAAAAAAATTAGATGATAATGAGGATATCTTAAAACAAATCCCTAATATGACAAGAGATGAGATTAGAGAGATGGCCAGAATAACTTATGATTTTCACAAGAATGGGGATAAATAAGAAACCTTTAATAATAAACTAATTTCTATTTGTTTCTATGCCAGGCAAAAAAGCTGTTTTGAAAAGTAGGAAGAAAGAAGAGGCAGTTCTTACTGAGAGGAGGAAGGTAACTCCTGAAGAAAAGATTAAGGAGTTAGAAAAAGAGATAAGCACTACTAAATACAATAAAAAAACACAGCATGCAATTGGTATGATGAAGGCCAAGCTGGCTATGCTTAAGCAGAAGCAGATTGCAAGGTCTTCAGTAGGAAAAGCAAAAGGAGATGATAGATACGCTGTCAGGAAGACAGGGGATGGCACTGCTGTTTTATTGGGATTTCCATCTGTTGGAAAATCAACTTTACTAAATAAAATAACTAATGCTAAATCTGATGTTGCTGCTTATTCATTCACAACATTAAACGCTGTTCCTGGCATTTTGGATTATAAGTTTGCTAAAGTGCAGATAATTGATGTTCCTGGAATAGTGTCAGGAGCAGCTGCAGGAACAGGAAGAGGTAAAGAGGTTTTGAGCATAATAAGAAATGCTGATTTGGTGATAATTCTTATTGACGCGCTTTATCCGCATCACTACAAATCAATTCTAAGAGAAGTGTATAATTCTGGTGTTAGGATTAACATGGAAAAACCTGATGTAAAGATTACAAAAAAGCAAAGAGGAGGGGTAAGTGTAGGCACAACTGTTAAACTTACAAAAATGACAAAAAAAACAGTTGTGGATATTACAAGAGAGATGAGAATTACTAATGCTGATGTTTTAATAAGAACAAATATTGATGCTGATGAATTGATTGATGTTATTGAAGCAAACAGAAGTTACACAAAATCATTAACAATCATAACCAAAGCAGATCTTGTAAAGGAAGCAAAGCTGAAAGAGCTTGTAAAAAACATAAAGCCGGATGTTGTTGTTTCAGCTGAAAAAGGAACAGGAATTGAAGAGTTAAAAGAAGCAATATTTGATAAAATGGGATTTATAAGAGTATTCCTTAAAGAAGTAAACAAGTCTGCTGATATGGAAGAGCCATTGATTATGTTTAAAGGATGCACAATAAAAGATGTGTGCATGAAACTGCATAGAGATTTTGTAACAAAGTTTAAATTCGCAAGATTGTGGGGCAAAAGCGCTAAATTCGATGCTCAGGTTTTTAAAAAGCTCAATAAAGCATTAGCTGATGAAGATGTGTTGGAACTGCACATGAATTAAAGGTTATAATTCTAAAAAACCGAAACATAAAAAATCGCAAAGCGATTTTTAGGCTTCAGAAATCCTTTGGATTTCCGAAAAGTTTAAATATAAGTTATGTTATATATATCTAACATAAGGTTAGTTATTTATAACAAAATGTGTAAAATAACTAACAAAGAGGTCAAAAAATGGAAAACGATAAAATAAAATTATATGGAATCACAACTGTGTCTATTCTAGTTATCTTAACATTAGCAATATATGCATTTGTTGCATTTAGAGATGGTCAAACTGTTGTTCCTATTGTGGCAATTGTACTTGGAGTTATTGCTGTAGTTGTTGGATTCAAATATTTAAGAAACCAATATAGTGATGCTGAAAAAGGTATGCCACTTATAGATGAAAGAACCAATAAGGTTTTTCTTGTAGCGGCTTCCAAAGCATACATTGCATCAATTTGGTTTTTGCTAATAATAGCTTGGGCATCAAATGAGTATATTCAGTTCAGAGATCCTGCACAGGCTCTTGGAGCAGGCATAATTGGTATGGCTTTATTATTAGGTGTATTTTATTTATGGTATAATCAAAAAGAAGACATTGGTAAGGTGAAGTTTTAATGAAAACCAGAATCAAGGAACTTCGAGCAAGGTATGATCTTACTCAGGAAGACCTAGCTAGGAAAGTTGGAGTTAGAAGGGAAACCATTGTTTTTCTGGAGAAAGGGAAATACAATCCTTCTCTTCAATTAGCTCATGATGTTGCGAAAGCATTAAAAACAACAGTAGATGAATTATTTATGTTTAAATGAGAATTCCAGAAGAGCTAGAGCAGGAGATTGAAGAGCTTAAGAGATTAAGGAATAAAAAAGAATGCCTTAGAAAGGCATATGATGTTTTGACCTCTAAATTCTATGGAGAGAGAATAAAGACCTATACAAGAGCTTATGAACTGTTTATCTTGGATATTCACAAGTTATGGCATAGAAAAGGATTCATGCATTGTACACATTTAAATGAGATGATGAGATTTCTTTTAGTTGGAAGTGGTTTTTTTAAGGATAAAGATATAAAGAAAAAATGGACAATACTTGGCTATTTCTCTCCGCATGAATATTTGAAGATAAAATTAGATGACTGGATGAATGTTGACATATGGGCACAACATTATGGAATTAGGTTTGGTGATTATGCGCACGGAATCCATGGCTTAGAAATTATTTAATTCTTGGAACATACAGGCACTCAACAGATTCTCTTGATGCCCTTACATGACCATCATATAATGTCACAAGGTTGCTTGGTATGATGAATAATATTTCCTGCTCTTTGTCATCCAAAATCATTTCTGGATCATGAAAGGTGATTTTTCCTTTTTCTTCAGCTTCAACAGAATATATTTTGCAAAGAACATTTAATTGTTCAGCACTTAACTGGCCCAAAAACTTATCTCCTGTTTTAACCATACAAGATGTTATATCAACTTCATTACTTAGAACGAGTTCAGCGATTTCTTTCATGCTTAATTCTTCTGGCATATTTTTTGTTAACATATTAATTTATAAAAATCTACTGCTTTTAGAGAGTGGTGAAAAAACATAAGGTTTAATAAGAAATTTAGTTTCTTTGTGGAAATGAAGTTTTTTATGCAATCAACGTCAATAGATTATGTGATTGGTGAGGATTTAATTCCTTTAATTAAGAAGAATATTGAATATGAAGAAAATAATCTAGTTCTAAATAGCATATTATTGGAAAATGCATTGCAGAAATATAATCCACAGATTGTTGATCATTTATATAATAAGAACAAAGGAAGGTTAGATAGACTTGCATTGTTGTATCTTCTTCATGGAAGTTTGATTACTGATGTAAAATTAATGGATCAATTAGGTCAATCTCTAGCTACTGCAGTAGAATATAGCTCAGATCTTAAAATTCCTGAAGATAAAAAGGTAATGTTGTATGATCTAGCCCTAAACCAGGATTTTGGCCCTGATTCAAAGTTTAGTAAAATAGACTCTTTCAATGTCACTCTACCGCAGCACACAATAAATGTAAGGAACAATATGAAAAGAATGTATGACCAATATCTGGCTGCTGAAGCACGTTCTGGGAAATAAGAAAAACTTTATAAAGTATATATGAATTCTGGTTCATATGTTAAGAAGATCATCCAATAACTTTTTCATGAACTTTGCAAATAACTCAAAGATGAATATAATCTTCGCTTTAAGAGGTGGTCCTTTGAGTGTTAGTCAGATTATTGAGAAGGTTAAAGAGGAGCAGAGCGCTGTTTCTCATAATCTTAGGAAACTGGCAGGTTGCAAAATTCTGCATGTTGAAAAGTCGGGAAAAGAAAGAATCTATTCGCTGAATAAAGATACAGTTCTTCCTATGCTGAAATTAGCTGAAAAGCATGTTAAGAAACACTGTTTTATGAAGGTAAAAAAATGAAAGAAGTATATTTAGACAATGGTGCAACAACCATGGTTGACCCTAAAGTGTTGAAAGCCATGATCCCTTATTTTAGTGAGAGCTATGGAAACGCTTATTCTATTCACAATTTTGGATTAGATGCAAAATCAGCTCTTGAGGATGCAAGAGAAATCATTGCTAAATTAATTAATGCAGATCCAGAAGAGATTGTTTTTACTTCTGGTGGAACTGAATCAAATAACCTAGCAATTAAAGGGATTGCTTTTGAGAATAAAGATAAGAATCATATTATTACAACAAAAGTGGAACATAAATGTGTTATGGAGAGCTGCAAATGGCTTGAAAAACAAGGATTTAAGGTAACATATCTTGATGTTGATAAGGATGGTTTTGTAGATCCTAAAGATTTAGAGAAGGCAATCACAGATAAAACTGCTTTAGTTTCAATTATTCATGGAAACAATGAAATTGGTGGCATCATGGATCTTGAACCATTGGGAAAGATTTGTAAGAAGCATGGTGTTTATTTTCACACTGATGCATGCCAAAGCTTTACAAAAACAGAGCTGGATGTTAAGAAGTTTAATCTTGATCTTGTTACATTAAATGCACATAAGATTCACGGCCCAAAAGGAGTTGGGGCGCTTTTTGTAAAGAAAGACACCAATATTAAACAATGGCAGTCAGGAGGGCTTCATGAACATGGATTAAGAGCAGGAACAGAGAATATTCATGGGATTGTTGGATTTGGTGAGGCTGCTAAGTTAGCTAATGAAAATCATGTTAAACATATGGAAAAATTAAGAGATAAATTAATTGATGGTGTGCTTAAGATACCTGATACAAAGCTAAATGGTCCAAAACATAAAAGATTATGCAATAATGCTAATTTTTCTTTCAAAAGCATTGAAGGAGAGGCATTAGGTGGGTATTTAGACCAAGAAGGGATTGCATCTTCAACAGGATCAGCATGCTCATCTGGAACATTAGAGCCAAGCTATGTTTTAACTGCTATTGGATTAGATCATGAAGGAGCTAATGGCTCACAAAGATTCACATTAAGCAGATTTACAACAGAAGATGAGATTGATCATGTGCTGAAGGTTTTGCCCAATATAGTAAAAAGATTAAGGGAGATATCTCCATTGATAAGGTGATTAAATATGTATTCAAAAACATTGATAGAACATTTCAAAAACCCAAAACATGTTGGTGAAATGAAAAACCCAGATGGTGTTGGTGAAGAAGGGAATATGAGATGTGGAGATATAATGAAGATATTCATTAAAGTAAAGAAGGATGTTATTGTTGATATCAGCTTCCTGACATATGGATGCATGGCAGCAATTGCAGCTTCTGACATGATGTGTGAGATGGCAAAAGGCAAAAAATTAGATGATGCAATGAAAATATCATACAAAGAGATTGTAAATCATTTAGGTGAGATGCCAAAAATCAAATATCACTGCTCTGTTTTAGGAACACAGGCATTAAAAAACGCAATAAAGAATTATAGGAAGAATGAAAATAAATAAAAACTCAACACTTGGAAAAATATTGAAGATTAAGGGAGCTGATGAAGTATTGTTTAAGAATCAGGTTCCTTGTATGCATTGCCCTATGGCACATTTTGAGATGGATATGTTGAAAATAGGAGATGTATGCAAAGCATATGGTTTGAATGAGGAAAAGGTTCTAAAAGATCTGAACAAACTTAAGTAAAATATTTATATCACTTATTACATGAATTCTTTTAATGATAACAATCGACTATGCGCAAGTGATGGAAATTGTTGAAATATTAAAGCCACTTGCAATGTTTGTTGTTGGAATGGCTATTTATGGAATATTTATTTTCAAATTCTACAGGTTTCTTGCACAAAGAGAGATATTTAAGCTTGATTTGGATAAATATAACAAAGCAAAGCATCCTGTTCTTAAAAAAGGAGTTGAGATTTTTCTTTATGTTGTAAAGAACCTTGTTGTTTTTCCAGTAATAGCTTTTTTCTGGTTTGGGATATTAGCCACTTTAATGGCATTCCTTGCAAGAGATGCTGATGTAGAAACCATCTTATTAATATCAATAGCTGTTGTTGGAGCAACAAGAATATGCGCTTATTACAATGAAGAGCTTTCAAAAGATATGGCAAAAATACTCCCATTTGCTTTATTGGGTATTTTCCTTATAGATATATATTATTTCTCATTTGAAAACTCTATAGATGTTTTGAAAGAGTTTCCACAACATGTTTACACTTTTCTTTATTATCTGATGTTTATTGTTTTCTTAGAATTTATATTCAGTATGGTGCACACTGTGAGGAAATATTTTAGAAAAAGAAAGCAGAAAAAAATAGATATGAAGAAAAAACAAGCAGAAGTTATTGAAGCTGCTTAATGTGTTCTTTTATTCTTGGCACTGCATGGGACCACCCATACACTCTTGTTATTGCATTATATATTTCCATTTCATCTTTTAGGAAATGTCTCATTTTATCATCCTGATTCCAAGGCTGGTCAAAGAGAAACACTTTTGTTCCTGTTTTAGCGCATTTTATTGCATATTTTACTCTGTCCTCAACCAAAACATCAATTGGGATTATTTTACACCACTCATCTTTTGTTGTTTTGGTTTTTTCTGGGTTATAGAAATCACTGTATTTTATATCATCAAACTCTCCTGAAAAAATATAATCAATAGATGCACTTGTCCGTTCTTTCATCTCTTCTGGCCTTGCTGTTAATCCATATATCTTGTCAAAATATTTTTTAAGCTCTGCTATTCCCTGTTGTGCTCCTAATACTGGCATCACTCTTCGAGACAATGGTGTTTCATAGAACTCCAGCACTCTTTCCCATGCCTCTGGAAAAGTACATCCTAGCTGATTATTAAAATTAAAGTTGACAATATCCTCTTTTGACAAGTTTGTTCCATATTTATCATTATGAAATATTAAGAAATCTGTTATAAATTCAAGTGATACTTCATCAATATCTAATCCCAATATTAATCCTGTCATCTTTAAAGCTTTTCACGTATATCGTTGTATTTCTGCTCCATTTCTGGCCACAATCCCTGCACTCTGTGTATTCTTTCTAACACTTCTGGATTTCTTTCTCTTTTGAGTAATTGTCTTTGAGAATTCCATGGATATTCAGGCATAATAACAAGAACTTCTTTTCTTGCACAGTCTAATGCATGCTTTATCCTGTCTTCAAACATTAGCTGAATTTCCAGCTCATTACAGATCTCTCCTTTGTTTTTATTAATGGAAGCTTGGTCTGTCCAATGATCGCTATATATGATAGGATGATCAATATCTGTATAATTTCCTAGGATAAAATGATCTGTAAATCTCTTTATAAGTTCAGGTCTTGAGGTTATGATTGTTTTTTTATCTGCCTCAATATTCTCAACACTTTCTATTGAACCTTCAATTGGAGGCATTGATAAAAATTCATTGGATTTGTAGAAATCCAGTACAATTTGACTTCCCTCTTCTCTTGCAATATCACAAACAACTGATAATTTGTAATCAGTAAGGTCTTCCCAAACCAGATTTGTTCCTTTATATTTATTCATAAATCTAAGAGCCATATATTCATAAAAAGGAACCAAAACATCGTCCATATCAAAAGCTACATTGAAATCTGTCATAAATATAAATGATTTTAGCCGAAATTTAAAAAGTTTTTCTTTTTTACTATGATAAAAGGATAACACCAACAAATTTATATATAATTTATTTCTTTTTTATTTTGGGTGATACTTTATGTGTTGTGAAAAATGTTGTAAAATGTTTGGACTTCTAGCATTGGTGTTCGGTGTTTTGTTCTTACTTCAGGATTTAGGAGTATGGGCATTCTGGGGCGTCAACTGGTGGACAGTCTTATTTTTGCTTGCAGGAGTTGGTACTTTCGGAACAACTGGTTGTCCAACTTGCAAAGCAGAGAAAAAGAAGTAAATTTTATTTTTCTTTTTTATTTTAAAAGTTTTAGCATAATCGCGTTCTGCATATGCATTCTGTTTTCTGCCTGATCAAACACTATGCTCTGTTTTCCATCAATAACATCAGCTGTTTGCTCCATTCCTCTTAATGCTGGTAAGCAGTTCATGAAAACAGCGTCTGGTTTAGCATGCTTCATTAGCTCTTTGTTTACCTGATAAGGCATAAACACCTTCATTCTTGCTTCTTTTTCATCAGCAGGGATATGATAGCTCATCCATGAATCAGTATATATCACATCTGCGTCTTTTGCTGCTTCTTCTGCATTGTGAGTTATGATTACTTCTTTAGTTGCTATTTGTTTTGCCTTTTCAACAACTTCTTTTTTTGGTGAATGCTCTTCTGGACAACCAACAGAGATATTTATTCCAGCTGCTGCACAGCCGTATAGCAAAGAATGAGTAACATTGTTGTTTGCATCTCCTAAATATGCTAATTTTAGGTTATTGAACTCTCCTTTCTTCTCTCTTATTGTTAATAGATCTGAGAGTATCTGGCATGGATGATTGAAATCAGTTAATCCATTAATAACTGGAACTTTTGAGTATTTTGATAACTCTTCCATGTCTTTATGCGCAAAAAGTCTTGCCATTATAATATCAACATATCCTGAAACAGTCTGGGCAGTGTCTGATATAGTTTCTCCTTTTCCCATGGGTGAGGTTGAGATGTCATAGTAGATAGCATGACCACCCATTCTGGTCATTCCTGTCTCAAAGCTGACTCTTGTTCTTAAAGATGGCTTTGCAAATATCATTAAAAGAGTTTTTTGATCCATTGCTTTGTTGTATTTGTCAGGATTCTTCTTTATGTCTGCTGCTGATTCTATTAGCTCTTCAATTTCCTCTTTTTTTAGGTTACTTAAGTCAATAAGATCTTTGTCCATTATTACACCCCGGATTAATTTTAATTCTTTAAACATAACTGGTTTAAATTATTTTTCCTTTGTTTTTCAAAAACCCAAACCTTTTTAAACGCTAATTTACCAACATTCCACATGGTAAATGACACATCAGGTGGCCTGATAGTTAAGTCATTAAATATGGTAAATGACTTATTCACAGATGTTGTGACAAAGATTGTTGTAGCAGTTGTTATACTTCTTATAGGATTTATTATTGGCAAGATAGTTGGACGGTTATTGCAGAGAGTTTTACACGAATTTGAGCTGGACAACATAATGAAAATGGCCACTGGTTTGAAAATTTCATTAGAAGAACTAATAAGCCATTTCATAACATATATTATTTATTTTTTGACTGTTGTTATGGCTCTTAACCAGATAGGATTAACAACTACACTGCTTAATATAATCTCAGCAGGAATAATGATTCTGATAATAATCTTTATACTTCTTGGTATAAAGGACTTCTTTCCTAATGTTATTGCAGGGATATTTATTCATCAGAAAGGCTGGATAAAAGTCGGTGATAAAATAAAGGTAAAGAATATTGAAGGAAAAGTTGTTCATGTAAATCTTGTTGATGTAAGATTGGAAACAAAGAAAGGAGATCTTATTTATATTCCTAATTCTCTTATTATAAAGAATGAGTTAATTAAAAAGCGTTAAAGCTTTTCCAATAAAGAAGCAATATTCCATAATTGAGTTCTTGTATAAGATTGAAGATTTGAATCATCTGAGATGCTTTCTATTTCATGTGATGCTTTGTTAATTTTTATTGATTTTTCAACATCCTCTTTCAGAATGTTTGTTATTCTTAGAATCACGGCCTTTGTGTTTTTTGGAACAGTTGAATCATTAAGGAGTTCTTCTAAGCATTCAATAACTTCCTTAATAGAATCTTCCATATTAATCACTTTTTCATGCTTCCAAGAACGTCTTGTTGAATAGATTTTGCCTTTTCCTTCATCTTTTCTTCATGCTTTTCAAGGCTGCTTATTCTTAGCTCAACTGCTCTCTTCTTTTCATTTAATTCCTTTTCTAAATTCTTTGGATCAGCCTTAATCATTATTGAGCTTACAATCTTGTATGCTACCTTTTGACCCTTTAATTCAGTCAATGCTGAATCTATTTCATTTAATTGTATTTGAAACTGCTGTCTCTGCATAAGGAAATTCTGCATAGTCTGCTCCATCATTTGGAGCTGCTGGATTTTTTCCTGGTTTTCTTTTTCTGACATTTTATATTCCTTTTATCTTTTCATATACTGTTAATAATTTTGTGATTGAGTTCAGAACAGACCTCATTGCAACTGAGTCTGTTGCTGTTATATTAAACTCAACATAATCTTTAGTTTTTTTTAACTTGAATTCTGCCCTTTGAGATTTTGGTTGTTTTAATTCTGGCTTTAGAATCTTTAAAATCTTTTTTGGATCTTCGTGAACAATAAGTTTTGCAGTATATCTCATCTTGCCATGACTTTTGTTCCTACTGCCCTAGGCTTGTATAATATCTTGCTGCCACAATATGGACATCTAACTCTCTTTTTTGTATAAGTTTCACTAACTTTTTTATTGCATTGAAAACATTTGTAAGCGACCATTTTATTCAGTTACCTCTTCTATTGGCTTAGAAACCTTAGATTCTTCTTTTTGCTCTTCCATCTTCTTATAAACCTCAAATTTCTTAAGTTTGGAAAAACTTTGCTTTTCTGTTGATTCTGCTATTGGTTCTTCAGAAACAGTTTCAGGCTTTTTTTCAGTAATAGATAGTCTTTTTCCAATTGTGTAGGCTTTTCCTGTGAATTTTGAGCTGCATTTTCTGCATTCCCATATCCCAACTGCTAATTTCTTTACTGCATATGCTTTGCAATATGGGCACATCTGCCTTTTCCTTGAATCTGCTTCTATCTTTGCAAGTTTATGCTTTACGCTTCTTCCGTATCTTGCACCAAATCGTCCGACTGAACCTATTTTCTTTGCCATGTTTAAAAATCCTCTGGATTTTTGACACACAAGAAATGCTTAGAAATCCTTTGGATTTCTGGCACACCAAAAAAGCTTTGCTTTTTTTAGTGTCTTTGATTTCTCAGTGTTTTACTCTGTTTTGGATTTAACCATAGTTTATAAACTTTGTGTTGAAAAAATGGGGCTACCCGGACTTTCGACGCCCTTGGTGTCGGAAGCTCCGAACGCCAGTGAGCATGTTCGAACCGGGGTCATCTGGCCCCAAACCAGAGAGGATTGCCAAGCTACCCCATAGCCCCAATGTAAGTCATAGTGAAAATAGGTGGAATAAAAAGCTTTTGTTTTTGAGTATCACGAGAAAACAAAAGTTGTGAACGCTAGTGAACTAAGTTTTATTTTTGACAAAATTTATATAATTAACCTAATTCAGGTTGATAACATGAAAAAAGTTAGCTCTTATCACAAATTAATGTTTTTTCTAATTATTGTGTTGTTTGTTTCTGGATGTAAGACAATCCCTGTTGTGGAAAAAAGTGAAAATACATCAGTTGTAAAAGAAACTCCAGTTGTAAAAGAAGTCTCTTATACAAAGTATTCAGAGCCTTTTTTAATAAAACATAAAGAGGATTTTGGATCAGTGCTTCGTGATTTTTATAATGTGACAATTATACTGCCAGACGGCCAGGTTGCTTATCTTCCTGAATTCCCTTTTAATAAATCTGTTCTTATTGCTTATTCCACTGAGGATGGAACACATTATAATATAGTTGATAAGTATAAAAAAGAGATTAAAGATGTATGTGTTCTATTTGATTACATGGAAAGAAAAACAGGAGAATTTTATATTAAGTCTGTAGATTGCTTTGAAGATTTAAACCAAGTAGGAGGGACGATTGTAGTATAAAATTAAGGATGTTTTCTTATTTCTAATAAGTGTCTTTCTTTTCTCCACAAATGCCTGAATATTTTTTCATATGCTCTTAAGAATTTGTATAATTCTGTTAAGTAATATTCTTCTTCTCTTTCATATTTTCCCATTCTCTTTCTTTGTTTTACATCTTCTTCTTTTGTTGAGAATACCTTACTGTCAATCATCAATTTCATTAATTCTGTAAATTTTGAGTGAAGCACTTTTAATTCATGCACTTGAAGTCTTAAAACATGCTCTTCCAGCTCTTCTTCAACATTGATATCTTTTCTAACTGCTTTCCATTTTCTGTGCTCTATGTGTCTCTCTAATTCTTTTATTGTTTTTCTTTCTTCTTTAAGGAATTTTATCTCTATCTTCATCTCTTGTTCAATATAATCTCGCATTTCTGATAATTTAACCCCAACCTCGATATTAAGATTAATCATATCTTTATCTTCTGCTGGCAGACGTTCTTCTAAGTGTAGTATAATATAATCCCAAGAATAAAGCTTGTCTTTGAAATCGTGTTCTCTCTTTATGAATTGCTTTTCAGTGTTAATGAATCTTCTTAACTCCTTAACTGCTCTTTTTGCATCCTTTTCATATTCATAATCCATGTTAAGTATTTTAGGAAAAGAAGTATTTAATGATTTTGGTTTTTACTTAACTTTTTAAATATAAATATATTCTAATGCTAAAAAAGAGGTTTTGCCTCGATAATTCTAGAGGTTTAGGTTTAATTAACATGAAAGAAGAATTAATAACAAGAGTTGAGCAGTTAGAAGGCAGATATTTGGCTATGAAATTTCTTGACCATAATTATGATTTTATCACTCTTCTTAAGGTCCAGGATGGCCAAATAGAAGAGATGGAAGTACATAGTGATGAAGATACATTTAATTATTTGAGGAAAGAGAATATAAAAGAGGTTCATACATTGAAAAGAGATGTGGATAGTTTATTTGGTTTTGATATGAATGTTAATGATGAGGACTGTATGTATGCTTATCAAGGGTTGAGTGACCCTTATTATTTGAGAGTTTTTAAGGAACAAGGGATTGCTCTTAAGTTGATACAAGTTCAGCCAAAACCAAAGGCAAGTGACCTTTCATTCTGCCTCAAAAACGTTGGAATGATATAAGAAAAGGTTTTTATATTATATATGTTTAAATAGAAAGAATGAAACTTAAAGACTTATTATTATTCAGCTGGAGAAAGCTTTGGATAGTTGTTGTTGGTGGTTTTGTTTCAATAACGTTGCATAATCTGATAAGTTGGTTATTAGGTGTGGAAGAGGCTTTTTTCTTTATCATTGTGATTTTTGTTATTCCTATCTATGTTTTGATAGCTATTGTTTATAATCTAATTTATTTTATTAGAAAAAGGTGATAATATGGGTTTTGCTAAATGGACAGATAATATATTGAAAAAGATTAAGTGGTATGATATTAAGTTGGCTCAGATTGCAGCTATGTTTGCTGTTTTAACATTGATAACTCTTTGGCCAGCATTCCTGGAATTAGTTCTTAAGGTTGAATGGTATTGGTATTTACTTGCAGCACTTGTGTTTGGAGTGCGCTGGGTAAAAATAATGTTCTTTGATTGAATGGATTGAGTTAACAACCAGTCCATTCTTTTTCTTTGGGTTCACTTATCTCGGAAAACTTTCGAACATTTCTCCATAAAACATATAAAAAACCTAAGGCATATTAATAATAGAAAAAATTATAAACCTTTCTTACTTTCCTTACAAGTAAGGAAGGTGATAACATGTTGATTGAAATGAGAACAGCTACAATAACAGGAAAAGGTCAGATAACAATACCAAAAGAGATAAGAAAAACAAAGGGGTTTAGTGAAGGGTCAAAAATAACAATACTAGCATTTGAAGACAGAGTGGAATTGAGGTCTTTAGGTGAGGTAAGTGAAAAATTGCTGACAGCTCTGGCAAGTGAGAAGGCTTTATCTAAAGACTGGAACAGCAAAGAGGATAATAAAACATGGAAGAATTTGTAAAGGGAGAGGTAAGTCATTGATAAGATATAAAGCAGGAACATTAAAGGTAAAGAATATAGATAAGATTACTGACAGAATATGTAAAATGATAAGATATTGTTAATTGTTTTTAGCACCCAGTCCATTCTTGTTCTTTGAATTCACTTATATTGCAGAAATAGCTTGATTTCTAGTAATATTTATTTATTCTCAAATAACCATATTCCATTCTTTTGGACTAAGTTATCATTAACATATATTTCTCCACCAGGAAGCCCATCCACTTTTCTTAATTCAGATATTAAGTCCCAATGTAATGCAGCTTTATTAAGTCCTCCGCCATCATTTAAAGCGTAAGGATATGATCTACCAATAGCAATGTGGATTGTGCCTCCAATTTTTTCATCAAATAATGGAAAACAAATATAATGTTCAATATCTTTATTTGTCCCAAGGCCCAGCTCACCAATTCTCTTCATGCCTTCCATTTCCAGAACCGATTCCAAGAATTCCTGATTTTCTTCAGCCCTAGCATCAACAACTTCCCCATTTTTATACTTTAGCACAATATTTTTCACACGCTTTCCACTTTCTTCATACACATATGGAAAGTTTATTACTCCTTCTGCAGAATCCTCTACAGGACCATAAAATGTTTCTCCCCCAGGAAGATTTTTCTTTCCATCAGAAAGTTTGCCTCCACGTCCTGCCAAGCTTAAACTAAATTGAGTATGACCTTCAACATATAATTCAACTCTATTTGCATTATCAAATATGTTTTTTACTTTTTGCATGGTTTCTCTTTCTTTGTCCCAGTCCTTGATTGTAGCTAAGAAAATTAGATTTGCATATTGTTTTAATGTAATTCCTGCTTGTTTTGCATAAACTTCACATGGAAATGCTGTTAAATTCCATTTAGTACCTGGGTAATCCCCTGCACCAACTTGTCTTTCTTGAAATGGTTTTATAACTATTTGGTTAAACTTTGTTACTTTTTCTTCTTCAACACCATCTAAATATGTAGGATTGGTTGTTGCTTTTACTTTGACTAGGGAAGTCGCCCAATCTGACAAATCAGATCTATATTTTCCTTCTTTTTCAATCTCAGAGTCAATGGATCTTTCAATCAATAATCTTTCTTCTTCTAGGTTAAGCCATAAGAATTTTACCTCTCCACCTTTTGCCCTGGCCTTTTCAGCAACAGTTTCTGCCATCACTGAAAACTCTCTTTCGCTCATTACCAGAAGCTTATCCTGATCGTTTAACTCTACAGAATAATTCAGAACAATATCCGCCAGATCATTTATTCTTTTATCCATTTTATTACTTCATTTCAATTTTCCTATTGATCCCCTCTATAAAATCTGTGTGACCTACACTATACCCACCAATTGAGGAAGGGGTTTTTCCTTCAAAAAAGTCATTGGATCCAAATGCACCATGATCTCCCCATTTTTCTTCAATCATTGGAAATCCAAGCACTGGTTTTATTCTTCCGCTTTTAATATATGGAAGAAAAACAGGGTTAAATCCTGAGATAGCCACTTCAGCAAGTTTCTTTCTCAGCTTAAATGCTTTTAATTCATCTCCAGTCATTTTTTTATCATCATATGGTTTTAGTCCTGTATAATGTTTTAGAATCCTTTCACTCTCTTCGTTTGGAGCTGATACATTATATGCACTCCCTTCATAAATACTTATAAAATAGGGAGCATCTATCATACCAATGGCTGTTTGTTCAGGTATTGTATATATTAATATCCCTTTTCCAAAATCCTCTATAGGGGCTACAAAGACTTCTGTATTTGGCTGATTAGTTAATCGTTTAAAGAAACTTCTAGTTCCTCCAATAGAATTGTTACCAACCATTCCCTTGCCTAATAAAATAGGCCTTCCTTCTACTTTATACTCTAAATGAGTTCCATCTTCTCTGGAGTATACAAGTGTTCCTCCATTAAGTGATGCTTCGATAGTTAATTGAACTTCTTCCATTCCCATTGCAATTCTTTCAAATTCTTCACCAGAAACAGACATAGCATTAAAAACAAATTTCCTCCATTCTTGTAGAGTCCAGTGATGCTTTTGTGGTAAATTTCTGTTTAAGCAATCCACATCCAGTTGAGTGGGATTTACCCATAGATCATGGGATTTTACAATTCCTGCTTCTCTTGATTTTCCCAAACCACTCATTCCTTTGTGAATTACATCTTCAAATAAAGTAGAAGAGTAAGAATATTTTTTTAATATTTTAGGAGTGTTGCCTATAGGGATTATCCAGTGTGCGTTTTTTTCTTGTTCAATTGTGTGAAGTGCGGCTTTGTATGATGTAACCAATCCCTCTAAAGCATCTATTTTAACCTTAGAGACATCACCAAAGGTATCAGTAAGAAGTTTGTAAAATTCCTCATTTGCTTCTCTCAACCCAACTATTATCTCTGTTGGTATCCCTCTTTCCTGCAGAACAATCGCTGTTTCACTGGCCATATCAGCAGACACAGGGCTGGCATGTATGCATGCAACATCTCCTTTTTTATATGACCCATTGAAATCCAGTATTGTTTCTATGACCTCTCTTAAATCAGCCTGTCCTGTTGGCTCAGGTATGATCTTAGGCAGAGCTATGTTTCCGTTTTGCCATTCATATGAAACCCTATCTAGCCAGGTTCCATCCTTCATTTGTTTAACTGTTATATCAATTGATTCATTCATAATTGCTCACCCTCAAGAAAATCATGAGGTTATTTCCAACCCCTTTTATTCGTTGAAATTGAGGAGAGTATATAAAGATTGTTGAAAATGATTAGCACCCAGTCCATTCTTGGAAAGGTTTTTATATTAATTAAATAAAGAATGATAATATGAAAAAAATAAGTATCCTTTTATCATTAATTATTTTTATAATGTGTAGTTCTTTTGTTTCTGCTGGTTTCTGGGATTGGTTGACAGGAAATGTTGTTTCTGAGCCACTATCTTTAGATATGGAATGCTCTGTTTATGGA
>JABMPP010000081.1 GCA_013202955.1 Candidatus Woesearchaeota archaeon
AAAGATCCTAATATAAGAAAACTTTTGAGCAGAGAATCATTATTAACATTGCAAAGCTTGACAAGACAGGTTCCAATAGCAAATGACATCAAGAAAAAAGCAGTAAATATTGTTATAGCAACAAGAAAGAACAAGGAAAGCATAGAATATGGTGCTTCACCAAGAGCATCTATTGGTTTGATTCTTGCTGCAAAAGCAAAAGCTCTCATAGATGGAAGGAAATATGTAAGTGAAAAAGATATTGAGGAGATGGCCTTCCCTATATTGAGACATAGGATAATACTAAACTTTGAGGCAGAGAGAGAAGGAAAAACAGCAGATGATGTCATAGCTGAATTGATTAAAAGAAAATGATAGATACGGATTTCTTAAACTCACTAGACAGACTACATTTAATTATCAAGAAAAAAATAACATCCAGCTATTCAGGATCACGTGAATCCCCAAGCTTTGGAAGAGGTTTAAGTTTTAGAGATCACAGAGAATATGTTCCAGGAGATGATTTTAGAGCAATTGACTGGAATGTTTATGCAAGAACAACTGAATTCTTTATCAAAAGATATGAAGAAGAGAGGAATCTAACTGTTCATGTTATAGTTGACTCAAGCGCCAGCATGAATTTCGGCAGACATATGAAGAAATTTGATTATGGTTCAATGATTGGAGTAGGGTTTGCATATATGGCAATGAAGAACAATGAGAGATTTGTTTTTTCAACATTCTCTGATAAATTGAACCCATTCAGAGCAAAAAAAGGAACAAAACAGTTGTTGAACACTGTTTCTTATCTTAATCTGCTGAAAGTGCAGGGTGTTTCTAATTTTAAGGATTCATTGAGAAAGTATAAGAAATTAATAAACTCAAAATCACTTATTATTATTATTTCTGATTTTCTTTTTGATTTGGAAGAGTTAAAAGAATCTCTTTTGCATTATAAGAGAAATCAGCTAATAATTGTTCAGGTGCTTGATCCTATTGAAAGGGATCTTGAGTTCTATGGCAACCTTGTTCTGCATGACTCTGAAACAGCCAGTGTATTACATACATTTGTAAGCAGAAGAGTGAGAGACAATTATAAGAAAAAATTAGAAGACCACATACTTGATATCAAAGAGTTATGCGACAGAATCGGCGCAGAATTCATAACAGTAACAACAGACAAACCAATCTTCGACACATTCTATGAGATTTTAAGATAATTTTACGTTCTCAACTTTGACTAATTTTTCTTCGCCTGTTTTCATGTCTCTTAGCTTTACTTTCTTCTTTTTTAATTCGTCTTCGCCAACAAATAGAACATAAGGTATTTCTAAAGTATTAGCATAACCTAAGTTCTTGCTTACTCCTTTGCCTGCAAGATCAAGCTCTGTTTTGATTCCTCTTTTCCTTAAGCTTTCTGCTATTTTAACACACTTTTTTTCTGTTCCTATTGGAATTATAAAGATATCAGCAACACTTTTTTTTGCTTTTAATTTAACTGCATCTGTTATCACATCCAATCCAAAGCTAATCCCAACAGCAGGGTATTGGTTTTTTGTGCCAATAAATTGTGGAATCATGTTATCATATCTTCCTCCTGCAGCAATTGAGCTTTTTAGCTCAGACTTCTTCATGAATACTTCGAAAACAGTACCTGTATAATATGATAATCCTCTTGCTAATGATGGATCGAATTCTGCTTTAACATTATAGCTTTTTAATAATTTGAATAATTCTTCCAGCTCTTTAATTCCTTGATTATCTTTTAGCAATTTCTTTAATTTTGGAAGTGTTTGGATGATTGTTTTCAGAATCTTGTCAGCTTGTTTTATTTTTTTGTCTTTTAATTCTCTTTTCACATAATCTTTTCCAAATTTCTCTAATTTATCAAGTGATAATATGGTTGTTTCAAATTCTTTTTCTTTTACACCGCAGTATTCTAAGATTCCGTCAAGTAATTTTCTGTTATTTACTTTAATTATAACATTAAAACCTAATTTTTTGAACCCAGCGCTTGTTAGGGCCAATAGTTCAGCTTCTGCTCCCATACTTTTCACACCAACAACATCAACATCGCATTGCCAGAACTGCCTATAACGGCCTAGTTTGATTGGTCCGTCACGAAAAACAGGACCTATTTGGTACCTTTTGAAAGGCATCTTAAGATTAGGATTTGACGCAATAAACCTG
>JABMPP010000082.1 GCA_013202955.1 Candidatus Woesearchaeota archaeon
GAAGTATACATTGTGTTCATGATCCCAATTCCACCAACAAATAAACTAATTGCAGCAATTCCAACAAGAACAGCCTGAACAACATTAAGAATTGTGTTTACTGATTGTAATGTTTGGGCAGGAGTTTCTACTGTAAAATCTTCTTCACCTATATCAACATCTCTTTCATCCCGCATAACTTTATTCACTTCTTCTGCTATTTTATCCATTTCATTCTGGTTTTTTACCTGAGCTGCTATAAGATCCACCTCATCATCAAGATCGAGAATCTCTCTGAGAATCTCATCATTAATAATAACTATTGAGGAGAGCATTGGATTTCCTGACGCCTCTAATATTCCCACAATCTGAAACTGTTTATCTTCAATAAGAATATTATCTCCAAGTTTTGGTGCTTTTGAGAATTTGTTCTTATATACAATAGCATTTCCAATAACAACTTTGTATTTATCTGTTGGTTTCAAATGCCTTCCTTCCACAAGATCAAGGTTCAACACTTCTAAAACAAGATTTCTTTTGTCTAGTTCTTCAGGAAGGTTTGTTGCTGATTCATATGATATCTCTTCATTAAATTCAAGCTTAACCATTCTCATCATTCTGGATATTGCTAATTTCACACCAGTAATTCTATTTATTGCATCAACATTGTCAGTAGTAAGCTTATTAACAGCACCTGAGCCTGGAGGACCAAATGCGTTTAATCCTCCTGCCTGTATTGTAAGCTTGTCAGTTCCAAAACTAGAAAATTGAGAGGTTATGGCATATTTCATGCCATCTCCCAAAGATATAAGAGACACAACAGCGGCTATACCAATGAATATTCCAATCATGGTAAGCCAACTTCTTAGCTTTCTTTTTGTTATATTTCTGAGAGCTAAGGAAAAATAATCCTTTATCATTTGGACTTCTTTTTCTTCCCCTTCTTATATTTCTTATACCCAAACACTCCAGCAACAACTATTACAATAACTATCAAGTATCCTGTTGTGTTGCTCTTTTTTGTGATTCCATACTTCAAAGATTCTGCTTCACTGTAAAGTTTGACTCCCAAATTATAATCCTCTGAATACACTCTGTTGTTATCATCCTGATATTCAACATTAACCGGGAAGTGCATTTCTCCTTCAGCATCAGGTTTTACATAGATCTCAAACTCTGCTGTTTCATAGTCATCTGAATCAATGTTTCCAACATATACCTCATCTGGAGAAAGAAGTTCATAGGCATTGTTTTTGTTTAGCTTTGCATTTAGGAATTTTATGTTTGCTAATCCCTTGTTGACAAACTTTACTGTTACTTCTCCCTTTTTTCCTGGTTCTCTAACTGTTGTTGAATCCATTATAACAGAAAGATCTGGTTTTTGGGCAATAATCAGAGAAAATGTGTTTTCTTTTGTGTAATTTGTTCCTGATTCATCGCTGTAAGTCAATACCAAAGGCACTTTGTAAACCCCAGCTTCTGCATCTGGATCTGCTATAAGATCAAAACTAACAACTGTTTCCTGATTTGTTGCTAATTTTCTTATTGTTTTTTCATTTGTTGATCCAATAGGAGAAAATGGGTATTCAGTATAGGTAATTGCTGCAGCTGTTGATTCTCTTCTAACTAGAGTTATTGATGTTTTAAGATATTCTAGCAGAGAATCTGCCATGTTCTTCATTTTCACATTTAATGTAAACTCTTCCCCAGGCTCTACTGTTTTTGGGGTTGTAGTTATCTCAGTTACTGATAAAATCGCATCTTGGGTTTCTACATCAACTGTAAAAGGACCAACTGTTGTCCATTCGCTTCCATCAAATTTGTATCTTACGTTTACTTCATGTGATCCTTCCAATGCATCTTTATGCACTCTTACTTGATACTTCAAGATATAGGCATCATCTCCATCCTGCAATCCTTGCAGGCTTCCAACATCCACTAAAGCATCACCTGAATAAAGAGAAAATGGAAAATTAGGTAATAACTCAAACTGAATATTTTCAGCCGTTTCTACACCAATATTATTGATCTTAAATCGCAGTGTAGCCCATCCAGCCGGTTTAATTGGATCTGGATCCTGGCTTAGTAAAGTAACCTCTAAGCTTGAATAGTCTGGGAGTCCTGCTGATGAAAATCCTATTGAACTTAATAGAACCATCATAACAACTCCAATTATGTTTGTTTTTCTCATTATGTATACCTCCTAAGTTTTTCAACTATTTTTCCGTCTTTTAAATATTCCACTCTGTCTGCTGCTGTTGCAACATTTTTATCGTGAGTGACCATGATTATTGTTTTGCCTTTTTCCTTATGCAACCTCTTAAGGAAATCCATAACAATTCCTCCTGTTTTGCTGTCAAGGTTTCCTGTTGGCTCATCTGCAAGCACTATCTCTGGGTCATTTGACAATGATCTTGCTATTGCCACTCTTTGCTGCTGACCCCCACTTAGCTCTGTTGGTTTGTGATCCATTCTATCTCCTAAATCAACCATTGTTAGGAGTTTTTTTGCTCTTTCTCTTCTCTCTCCTACCTCAATATTCTGAAATGTCATTGGAAGAGTTATGTTTTCAAGTGCTGTTAATGTTGGAATAAGATTAAATTGCTGAAATATGAATCCAATTTTTTTCCCTCTTATCTGCGCAAGATTTGATTCTGTCATATGTGAGATATCCAAACCTTCAAGAAGAATTCTCCCTTTTGTTGGAACATCTAGACAACCAACCATATTTACTGCTGTGCTCTTCCCACTTCCAGAAGGCCCCATTATTGCAAGAAACTCTCCTGGCTTTACATCAAGGCTTAATCCTCTTAATGCTTCTACCTTAACATCACCTATCTCAAATATCTTCCAAACATTCTCTAATTTTATTATGTTTTTTCTCATTTTATTGAATTAAGTTTTCCCTCCATCTCTTCAAGTACTCCTCTTGTTTTTCCGTTTTTACTGCATAAGCATGCACACATTCTTATATGATTGACAAGATTTTTCATCATATCATCTTTTTGTTTCATGAATTCTTCAAGATGTTTTTTCCCCAACAAGGTTAGTTTGTAAAGTTTTCTTCTACCATCTCTCTTTACAGAAACAAACTGTATTTTAAGCATGTCCTCTAGAATTGGATATACTGAGCCAGTGCTTGGTTTTTTTCCTGTTTTCTCTTCGACATGCATCATAATAGAATAGCCTGACATCTCTCTCTTTGAAAGTGCCTTTAATATTACCATGGTGAGATTCCCAGATTTCATTTTATATTTTGGAAGCGATATATTGGCAACAACATGTTGTAATTGATATATTTATATAGATATATCTATAGCGATATACTTGTATATAAATCTTTCTGTGAATAGAAAAAGATTTAAAGGGTTATATTTTACTCAAATGCTATGCGAAAGCAAAAAAAAACATCAAAATGGTTTAACAAGAAAAACATGATGACTTATTTTATAGTTATAATTATGACTTTTAGTATTGCTGGATTCTTGTTTTCTGGAGATCCTACCCAGTCAGAAAGATATAATGATCACATATTTACCTATGAACAAGGATTATGGATATTAGAAAACAACAAGGTTCCATTTCATTTTCTTCCAGGAGATCTTTTAGAGCTTGAGGTTGATGAAAATGCAATAAATATGATTAAAAACACAAAAATGATATACACAACATTTAACACATCCTCAAAAGATGTTTCTATTATTGAATTAGCAAGATTCGAGCTTATGGAAGATCTTGGTAGAGTATTGAATATTTATACACTGAATGGGATAATAAATGATGATGAAAAATATAATGTACCAGTTGTTACTTGTGAAAATGCAACTCAGAACGTTCCTGTGTTAATTTTCATTAATAATAACAACACTGGGATAAGAGCAGAGAATAATTGTGTATTTTTGGAAGGAGTTGGACAGGAAATTATAATGTTGAAAGATAGAATAATGTATGGAGCTTTAGGAGTATTAGAATGAGCAAAAAACAAGAAAAAGATGAAAAAGAGAACAAACTTTTGTTTATTGCAATAGGAATCATTGTGTTAATTTTCGCTAGTTTTTTTGTTTGGAAGATATTTTATAATCCAGAACCAACAACATTAGATGATGTATATCAAGAAACACTTGAAGGAGATGAAACAGAAGATAATTTTATGTATAATGGATATAGTTTTGTAAAGGCTCAGGGACTTTGGTATACAAAGATTCAGGCAGGAAATAGTTTATACACAATTCCTTTCCATTATAATCCAAAAGAGGTTGAAGATATTCCTATGGATGATTTTGTTAGGGATTATCTGGTTGATGCATATTATGATCACAATAAAACTGTTTATATTACATTTGACCCAGAAGACCCTAGCTTAGGATTTGTTGCACTTGCCAATGGAGAATTTAGTGTTAATGTTGCAAAGACACTCGGACTTAATTTAATTGCTTCCTGCACTAATGATTCAATAGAAGTTTGCAAAGAAGTTCCAACAATAACCTGTGATAACACAGAAGAACCTGTTGTGTTCTTTGACCCAAATGGAGAAACAAGAGTTAGTGCAACTGGTAATTGCCTTACAATCCAAGGAGAAGGAAAAGAACTCACAAGAGCAGTAGACAGGTTATTATTCAATTGGTATGATATTTTGGAAAATTAAACATGAAAGAACATTATTATTCAGAAAATCAGAATTCTAAGCTAAAGATAAAAAAAATAAACCCAAGATTAAGGGAAAATTATATTGAACTAAATACTGGTTCTGGTGTTTTTTCTATTGGAAAAGTAGATAAAGGAACTGAAATATTAATTAATAAATCCATTATAAAAGATGGTTGGAGAATTCTAGATTTAGGGTGTGGTTATGGTGCTGTTGGAATCACATTAAAAAAAGCATTCCCTAAATCTAAAATAGTTATGACTGATGTGAATAATAGGGCTTTAAAATTAGCAAGAATGAATGTTAAAGAAAATAATCTTGATGAGATAAGTGTGATACAAGGAGATAAATTTGAAAGAGTTAAAGATAAGTTTAACACAATCTTGCTTAATCCTCCTCAATCTGCTGGAAAAGCTCTTTGTTTTGAAATGATTGAAGAGTCAAAAGATTTTCTTAAAAAAAATGGATTATTACAATTAGTTGCAAGACATAACAAAGGTGGAAAAACACTTGAAGAGAAAATGCTAGACGTTTTTGGTAATGTTAAACAAATAGCTAAAAAATCTGGTTATAGAGTTTATGTTTCTGAAAATAAGTAAATAATAAAAACTTAAACTTCTTTTTTATTGATATGTATGATTACAGGAAAAAATTGATTGTATTTCTTGGTATATTATTAATAATGTTCTTTCTTGCATTCTTGATTTCTTATATTGACCTGAAAAGAGGAGTAGCTGTTATAAAATTAGGAACAATTGATTATAAAACAATAGATCTTGTTGTGATGGCTCTTTCTTTTATCTCAATAATAAAAATGATTCTGGAAATCATAAAAATAGAATCAAGTTAAACTTCCTGAACATCTGTTCCAGTGTATGTAACAAGCCTTATTCCGACTCCTAATTTCAACAATGCACCAATGATTGCTGTGTGCTCTTTTCCTGTGCCAGAGATGATATTTATTGCAACCTCGGTTCCTGCTATCTTTCCTGTGATTTTGGTTTTTACTTCTTCTGTGAGCTCTTTCACTGTTTTGTTTGGGTCAACAAGAATAAATTCATGTGGTTTCTGCACATCAAACTTCTCTTTTCCAAAATCATTTGTGATTAAGAATATCTTTTCCCATTCCTGCTCAGAAATCAATTTAGCAACATGTATCCATGTTCCTTTGCCTGTGCCTAAACAAACAACTAATTCAGTCATAAAAGAAAAGAAAAGAAACTAATTTAAAAAATTTACTTAATTTCGTACACAATATTGACTGTTGCCGAAATATCTACATTTTGTGGCTGGACACTTGAACCTGCAACTGCTTCGTCAACTTCTGCCATTGCCTTTGGATAATATTCATAAGGGGAATAGTAGAAACTTGATTCTGTAACAGTGGCTATGCTAATTAATCTTACCTTTAGAGAAGCCGCAAGTGTTTCTGCTTTTTCTTCTGCTAGTTCAGATGCCTTGACTAATGCCTCTGATCTTACTTCCTTTTCCTTGTCTTTTGTAAGACCATAGCTAACTCTTTCAATTCCATTTGCTCCTGCATCAACTGCAGTATCAATAAGGCTTCCAACATTGTCCAATTTTTCTGTAGTCACTTTTAGAACATGTGTTAATTGATATCCTTGAAAATCCATTAGATTTGTGTTTCTGTTCCATATCTCTTTCTTGTATAAATCAAATCTTGATGTTTCAATATCATCTGCACTCACACCTTTCTTTTTCAACGTTTTTATCACATCATCTGTTATTTCTGCATTAGCATTTCTTGAATCTGCTGCCGTATCTTCAAGTGTTTCGATTTTCAGATACAGTTCTGCCTTGTCTGGAGCAACTGTCAGCTCTGAGTTTCCTGATGATGCAAGTGTGTTTCTCACCTCAGTTGTTGATGTACTTTTTGAACCTGCTGCCAAAATTATAGCAGTAAGTGAAAGCCCAACAACCAATATTGATATTAACCATAAACTTTCTTTTTTCATATTATCACCTTATTTGTTTATTGATATTAATTTTAGTTTAAAAATTAGGGTTTTTCCTGCCAATGGATGATTTAAGTCAAGAGTCATTTTTTCATCATCAACTGCTTTTACAAATGCATGCACAACTCTTTCCTGGTTATCCTTTAAAGCAAGTATTGTACCTGGTTTTGGTTTTTCTTTCAGATTTCCTAAAGCAGAAAGAGGTAATTCTTGTTGTAATTTATCGTTTCTTGGACCATATGCTTGCTCTGGCTTTAATGTTATTGTTTTCTCTTCATTAACACCCATACCAACTATAGCTTCTTCGAATCCTTTTATTAGATTTCCTTCACCTAATTTGAATTCTAAAGGATGTTTTCCTTCTGATGTATCAAAAACTGTTCCGTCTTCAAATGTTCCTGTGTAATCAACTGCCACAACATTTTTGTTTTTTGCTTTAGTCATAAAACCACCTTTTATCAGAGAAATTTGTCTCTTATTTAAGTGTTTGGGAAAATTTTTATATAAGCAATATCATTCTTAATAATTATGAAAATAAAATTCCAGAGTGCTGTAATTCCTATAATTATTGCAAATATTGTGGTATTTGTTCTTCAATTGGTTCTTGGAACAGGGTTTACAGAATCATTCATGCTTATATCAAAAGAAGTATTTATGCGACCGTGGATATTAGTAACATCTATGTTTTTACATGCAAACATCAATCATCTTCTTTTTAACATGTATGCCTTGTTTATATTTGGGCCTTTAATTGAACAGAGAATTGGAAAAAAGAGATTTTTATTTATTTATTTTTTGTCAGGAATTGTTGCAGCTCTGATTTCTACATTTTTTTACCACAGTGCATTAGGAGCAAGTGGAGCAATCATGGGTATTTTGGGTGTAACTATTATGCTATTGCCTGATCTTCAGGTATTGCTTTTCTTTTTTATTCCTATGTCTATGCGTACTGCAGGAGTAATCTTTGCACTCATAGATATATTTGGAATATTTGTTCCTTCAGGTGTTGCTAATATTGCCCATTTAGTTGGTCTTAGTTTAGGAATTATTTATGGTTATTATCTCCTAAAACAGAAAAAAGCTTTTAAAAAAAGATTTGAAAGAAAAGTTCATACCAATTCTATAGAAATGGGTAAAGATGATATCAATGATTATCTTCGGCACGGCAAATTGTAATTATTTACAGAAAATTTTATATATAATTTCTTACTTTCCTTAATAATGCACCTAAAATTTTTTCAAAGATTATTTCTAAGTTATCTTAATAGGGGGGGTTATCCATGGGATCTTTAGAATTATTGAAAAGTGTAGCAAAAAAAACAATGGAATCAGAGTTTTATACACCTATTCCAGATGGCTACAAATCTGGAAAAACAAAATATCTTATAATAACAGGAAGTGTTATGTCTGGGTTAGGAAAAGGGATATTTAGTGCTTCTATTGGGAAACTTCTTCAGGACAACGGCTATGTTTGTTCTCCTATAAAAATGGATGGTTATCTTAATGTTGATGCTGGAACATTAAACCCTTACAGGCATGGTGAGGTTTTTGTGCTTGATGATGGACTTGAGTGTGATATGGATTTAGGAACATATGAAAGGTTCTTGAATAAAAACCTATCAGAACAAAATTACCTAACAGGAGGGAAAATATTCAAAGAGGTTCTTAAAAGGGAAAGAGAAGGAGGATATTTAGGAAGAGATGTTCAATTTATTCCCCATGTAACAGGAGAGATAAAATTATTTTTAAGGAATTTGGCCATGAACACAAAAGCCGATGTGGTTGCTGTAGAAGTTGGTGGAACAGTTGGAGATATTGAAAACGAATATTTTTTTGAAGCAATGAGACAACTTGCATATGAAGAAGGAGAAGGCAATTCCTGTTTTGTAAATGTTACTTATGTTTTAGAGCCTCATTTTTTGGGAGAGCAAAAAAGCAAAGCTGCTCAGCTTGGGATAAAAAGACTCATGGAAAAGGGAATTCAACCAGATATTATTGCATGCAGAGCAACAAATCCTGTAACATACAAAGTTAGAGAAAAGATAAGCATCTATTCGAATGTGCCTGTTGAGAATGTTGTTAGTTGTCATGATAGAAAAAGTATTTACACTGTACCAACAATGTTGAAAGAGGCAGGAATTGACAAATCTGTAATGGAAATATTAAAATTAAAAAATAAGCCAAGACCAGAATCAAAAGAATGGCTTGATTTTGTAAAAAATACAACAAGCCGCAAAAAAGAGGTAACAATAGGGATGACTGGAAAATACACTGGATTAAGAGATTCTTATGCTTCGATAATAAAAGCACTTGAACATTCTGGTTCAAAATTTAGAACAAATGTAAAAATAAAATGGATTGAAACAACTGAAATAGAAAAAGGAAAAAAGAATGTTGTGGATGAACTAAAAGATGTTTCTGGAATAATTGTTCCTGGTGGATTTGGAAAAAGAGGAACAGAGGGAAAAATAAAATGCATTGAATATGCCAGAAAGAATAATCTTCCTTATCTTGGTCTTTGTTTAGGGTTTCAGATGGCAATGATTGAATTTGCAAGAAATGTGTGTGGATTAAAAGATGCTAATTCAACAGAAATGGAATCAGATCCAAAACATCCTGTTATTGATATTCTGCCAGAACAAAAAAAGATTGAAGGATTGGGAGGAAACATGAGATTAGGTGGAAGAGATGTTCTTGTGAAGAAAGACACAAAAGCGTATAAGCTTTATGGGAATAAAACAACAGTCAGGGAAAGATTCAGACATCGTTATGAATGTAATCCGGAATATATTCCTGTTTTAGAGAAGAATGGATTGGTTTTTAGCGGAAAAGCACCAAAAGTTCCCATAATGCAGATATTAGAGCTTCCTAAACATCCATTCTTTGTTGGTGTTCAGTTTCATCCAGAATTCACATCAAGACCATTGGCACCAAACCCATTATATATGGGATTTGTAGAAGCTGCTATCAAGTTTGGAAAGTAAAGCTTTAAATTATTTTTTTATTTCTTATTTTATATGGGGGCAGACTTAGATAATATCACTAAAGAACTTCACAAAAAATATAAACATGTAAAGGATCTTTGGGAGGATAAACATCAAGAAATATTAAATAGCAATATATACAAAAAACTCTCTTCTGTAAACCAGATTGCTGAGGATGTTTCCGAATGGAGCTTTAGTAACCCTAACATTATTAGTTTTGCTGTTGGTGCAGGAGCTAGCATCTATATATATTATTCACAAGGTGCTGATTCTATAACTGATGCTACTCTTGGTGTTATTAATGGTGTTGTGTTTGGGGCAGGATATAATTTAGTTATGAGGGTTCATAATTTATATCATGAATTAAAAAGAAAATATGGAGAAATAGATAAATCAAAATTTTTTAAAGATCCAAAAACTATAGCATTGGCTGGTATTTTTCTTGGGTTAATTGATGGAAACATAGATAACACTGTAGAATTGGGTCTTCTTGGTTATGCTGGTGGACTTGTTTTAAATGATGTTGAATCAATCATAAATTATGCAAAAGGAAAAACAGAAAAATTCCAATCAATGATAAAGGAAAAAGCAAAGCAAGGATTAGAGTGGATGATTAATTATCCTGTTGTTTCAAGTATTATCGCAAACCTTACTATGGCATCAAAGGTTCCTGTTTATGGTGAAAACCTACTTGAAGGATTAATTGAAACTCCAGCCGGAGGAGTTATGTTACCCTGGTATTTAGGATATGTTCCTTTCTCAATTGCAAAAGAATATGGATTACATAAAAATTCCAGATTTTTGTTTGAAGCTCCTGGTGATTCTGGTATTATAAAAAAATCATATTATTGGATGATAAATAACCCAAAATTAATGGGGCCTTTGTTTGGGGTTGCAGCTGGAGCAGCTAGTGCAATTGCTTATCATGAAACAACCTATGATTTTGCTCTTAAGCTTATATTTTGGTCAAATTTGTTTGGTATGACTGGAGAATTCATGTTTAATCAGATTAGATACAATAAAATGATAGACACAAATAAAGGTGACAAGAAAGGTTTGATAAAAACCATTGATAAAATATTTGAAAACCCATTATATGTTGGTGGTTTTGTTACAGCAGCACATTTGACCTTATTAATAAATCAAGATTATGAAACACCAGAATATCTTGTCACAGACATACCTGTTAGCTTATTTTTTGGTGCTAGTTCAGCATTCATCACCTCTTTGTTAGGTACTTTCTTTCACTCTCAAAGTTCAAAAAAAATGTGGAATAATTTGTATTCAAATCTTTATTCAACAATTGGGTTTCATGACAAGGCTTTATCAAGTTTTGAAAAAGCAATGGAGGTTCCAACTTTAAGTTATCAAAGTGCCAGAGATAATCTGCATCTTAGCAATCTTCTCCTAAAAGCTGGGAAGAATCATGATAGAGTTATTAGACTGCAAAATGAGGCTGCAAGAATTCTAAAATATAATGAATTAGGAGTAAATCATTATGATCTCTTAAAAAGCATAACTGGTATAAACAAAGTTTCTGCAAAAATAGCGCAGATAAGGCATGAGATAAGACCAAATAGGGAAAAGGACATAAGCTTTGGTTTAGCACTAATTGCTGAGAAAAAATATGATGAGGGTTTTGGTGTTTTACAAGAGATTTTTGAGGAAAACCCAGATGATCCACTTATAAATTCTGTATATGGTTATTCTCTTATTTCCACAGGGGATAGAGAAGGAGGAATAGAAAAATTCACGAATATAGCAGGCAACTTGAGCGAAATTGCAACTATTGATGATTTAAGACCTTTTGGTGGCTCTAAAGTTTATTATATTGATCATCCTGCTTTTGGTGGTTTGTTTGCACTAAAAGAAGATAAGTTTGATGTTTTGAAAAATGAGATGGATGTCTTATTGAAATTTATTGATAAAATATTAACATCAAAGCATTCAAAAAATTTTTACAGAACAACTGAGCCGATTGCCATAATAAATGGTGGTAATGAAGATTTTTATATAACTTTAAGAGAAAGAGGTGAGCTTTTGGTTGATGCTGGAATGAGAGATATTAATCATGTTAAAAGAGCTGCATCTGCTCAGGGATTTTATCATGGAACAATGAGTGAGGAACTTGTTAAAGACGATATATCAATCCAAGAAAAAAGAATTGTAGATAGAATTAGAAATCATGATGAAATTGATAATAAAGCAAAATCCTTATTGATTGGCAATATTGATGCTACAATAGAAGATTCTGTATATCTTGTTTTTGAGAGAGATGGTCACCCTTATCAATATATTATTTACAAGGATAAAGTTATTTTTATAGATACTGAAAATAGAGGTTATAATCAAAGCACAGATGATAACTCAAAGCTTCTTTTCCAGGCAGATTATATTCCAAGAGAACCACAAAGTCTTGGGTTGATTGAGAGCATACTTTTGGATAATTATGCAGAATCATTTAATAACACAGCAATTGATGAATTAAAAATAAGGAATGGAAGAGATTATGTTAGAAGAACATTAGCAGCAGTCCCAAGAAAGGCCTTTTCTTATTCTTCTTTTTCCTCTGGAATGCCTGAAACAGAAAAAGCAAGACAGGTTTTCCTGAAAAATGGTGTTTTTGCCATAGATCTGATTATTGACAATTTCTCAGGAGATTATTCTATCTTTGACATGAAAAAATTCGAAAATTTGAGAAAACAGCTTACCATGATGATTTCTTAACAATTCAGTAACTTTTTTAAATATAAGTATTTTCTCGATTAGCTATGTCTAGAAGAAGTAGAAGAAAATCTAAGAAACAAAAGAAGGTAAAAGCAGAAGAAGTTATTGTGGAAAAATCTGGAAAGAAGAAACAAAATTATTTTCTTAATCTCTATGAGAAAAAATACAAATTATTACTTTTAATTCCAATAATAATGCTTGTTCTGGCATTATCCCAACTTGGTTTGCAAACCGCATTTACAGGTGATTTCATAAACAAAGGTGTTTCATTGAAAGGAGGCACAACCATAACAATTCCTACTGAAACATATATTGATCTTGTGAATTTAAAGAACAACCTAATTGAACAACTCCCAGAAGTTGATTTTTCAGTTAGGTCTCTTGCAAGTGCTGGAAATGTTGTTGGAGTGATAATTGATGCTGATATCAAAGACAAACAAACATCAGACCAATTAATAAAAATATTGGAATCTGAAACAGGGGTTAAGAAAAAGGAGTTTGGCATCGAAACAATTGAATCATCTTTAGGTGAAAGTTTTTTTAAGGAAACATTTACAGCAGTTCTTATAGCATTTCTTTTTATGGGTGTTGTTGTTTTTCTTTATTTTAGAACATTTGTTCCTTCAATGGCAGTTATTCTTGCTGCATTTTCTGATATGGTTGTTACTCTAGCTATTATAAATATAATGGGAATAAAACTGTCAACAGCTGGTATAGCTGCTTTCCTGATGCTTATTGGTTATTCAGTAGATACTGATATCCTTCTTTCAACAAGAGTGCTGAAAAGAGAAGAAGGCACTGTTTTTGAAAGAGTGCTAGGAGCTATGAAAACAGGACTCACAATGAACTTCTCAACAATGGCTGCTGTTTTAATAGGTTTAATGGTAGCACAAAGCGAAGTGTTGAGACAGATAATGATGATCATATTTATTGGACTTGTTGTGGATATAATAAACACCTGGATACAAAATGCTGGAATATTAAGATGGTATATGGAGAAAAAGCATAATGTATAAAATAAAAAAATTATTCAAGAATGTAAGAGTTATAATTCTACTTATTTTCCTTGCCTTAGCTATTGTTTCAATACATCCTGGTTTTGGAGTTGATGGTGTTGCAATAAGATCAGTAAGCTACAACAGTTCAGCAAGTGATGCAGGAATAATTGGACCAAAACCAACCAGCACTCCAATGAGTAGAGAAAGGATAATATCATTTAATAATGTTCCAATAGTCGAGCTAAAAGATTATTATGATCATATAGAAACATTACAACCAAACAGAAGTTTCACATTAAAAACAAACAAAGGACTTTACAAATTAACAACAAACCCAAAACCAGATTATTTCAATGAATCTGGAATAGAAGATATAGGATTAAGTGTTTATGAAGCACCAAGCACAAACATAAGAAAAGGTCTTGATTTGCAAGGAGGAACAAGAGTTCTTTTACAGCCTGAAAAAATTCTTACAACAAGTGATATGGAAATTGTGCTGGATAATATGAAGGAAAGACTTAATGTTTATGGTCTGACAGATGTTGTTGTCAGAGAATCAAAAGATCTTTCTGGAAATCAATACATAAGTGTAGAGATTGCTGGAGCTAATGAAGATGAGGTAAAGGAGTTGCTTGCAAAGCAAGGAAAATTCGAAGCAAGTGTTGGCAACAACACTGTTTTTAGAGGAGGTAATGATGTAACATATGTTTGCAGAACAGCTGATTGCTCTGGAATTGATCCGCAAGTAGGTTGTTCACAAATTCAGGATGGATGGATATGCAGATTCAGATTTTCAGTAACATTAACTCCTGAAGCAGCACAGAGACAAGCAGATCTTACAATGGATTTAGAGGTTATAACAGAAAATGATGATCAGTATTTGAGTGAAAAACTAAATCTTTTCCTTGATGACCAAAAAGTTGATGAATTGAATATAGGTGCAGAGCTTAAAGGCCAGGCAACAACAACAGTCTCGATATCAGGAAGTGGAGGAGGAGGAACAAGAGACGAAGCAATATTTGATTCATTGAAAAATATGAAAAGATTGCAGACAATACTTATAACAGGAAGTCTTCCAGTAAAACTTGAAATAGTAAAAACAGATTCTGTTTCCCCAATTCTTGGAGAAGAATTCATAAAGAATGCTATATTAGTTGGATTGGTTGCAATATTAGGGGTTGCATTTGTTGTTTTCTTAAGATATAGAAAAATATTCATCGCTCTTCCAATGGTGGTTATTATGTTATCAGAAGTTACTCTTCTTTTAGGATTGGCTGCTTTAATAGGGTGGAATCTTGATTTAGCAGCAATTGCAGGAATCATTATTGCTGTTGGAACAGGAGTTGATCATCAGATTGTTATAACTGATGAAACAATTACAGGTAAAAAAGAAAAATTAACAAGTTGGAGAGAACAGCTGAAAAAGGCATTTTTTATAATAATGGCTGCTTATTTCACAACAGTTGTTGCAATGCTACCATTATGGTTTGCAGGAGCTGGATTGTTAAAAGGATTTGCGATAACAACAATATTTGGTATTACATTCGGTGTTTTTATAACAAGACCGGCTTATGCTGCAATAATAGAAGTTCTTCTTAAAGATTAAGAAACATATATAAATCAATAAGGAATTCTTATCTCCATGAAAACAAAGATGTGGGCAATATTATTGATGGTGTTTGTTACTTTTTTAACATCATCTGCACAGATATTCTATAAGTTCGGAGCAAATGTGTTAGAATTTAATTTATTATCAATAATCACAAACTATAACTTGATAATAGGGGTAATATTATATGGATTAGGGGCAATATTGATGATTATTTCTCTTAAAGGGGGAGAGGTAACTGTGCTTTATCCAATTGTGGCCACAAGTTATATTTGGGTTAGCATAATGTCTATAATATTTTTTAATGAATCAATGGGAATTATAAAAGGGATTGGAGTAGCACTGATTTTTATTGGTGTGGTTTTAGTTGGTATGGGAAATGAAGAAAAAAGTATGAAAAGTGGAGAGGTGGTTTAAATAGCAACAGAATTATGGGCAGTCGGACTTGTGGTGATAGCAACTCTTGTTGGAGCATTTGGACCAGTATTATTCAAAAAGGCCTCCGGAGAGATAAAATTCAATCTAAGCGCAATAAAAAATAAGAACCTGCTTGGTGGTGTTTTTTTATATGGTGTTGCTACTCTAATATTTATTCCTGCTCTAAAAGGTGGTGATCTCTCAATCTTGTATCCTCTTGTAGGTTTAACATATATATGGGTAAGTTTGTTGTCTGTCAAGGTTTTAGGAGAAAAAATGAATTATAAAAAATGGATTGGTGTGACCATAATAATTATTGGAGTAAGCTTATTGGGAATAGGAAGTTAAAATGAAAACAACTGTTATATCGTTGGGTGGCTCTTTAATTGTGCCAGAAGAGATTGATATTGATTTTCTTAAAAAATTCAGAGAGGTTGTGTTGGATTATATAAAAACAAACAGACTTATTATTGTTGCTGGAGGAGGAGGAACAAATAGAAAATATAACAAGGCTGCCAGCAATATAACAAAAATAAATGATGATGATTTGGATTGGTTAGGGATAGCATGTACAAAACTAAACGCTGAATTATTAAGAGTTATTTTTTCTGAACATGTATATGAAAAGATTGTTGATGATCCAAAAAAAACCATAAAAACAGATAAAAGAATTATTATTGGTTCTGGTTCTGTTCCTGGATTTTCATCTGATCTTGATTCTGTTCTGCTTGCAAAGAATTTTGATGCTGATAAGGTTATAAACATAACAAATGTTGACCATGTTTATGATAAAGATCCAAGAAAATATGAAGACGCAAAAAAATTTGATGAATTATCCTGGAAAGAATATCTTGATATAATTGGAACTGAATGGGTTCCAAGATTAAGTACTCCTTTTGATCCTATTGCATCAAAAAAAGCAGAATCTCTTGGAATAACTGTTGTAATAATCAACAATAATCTTGAAAACATTAAAAATTTGCTTTCTGACAAAGAATTTAGTGGCACACTTATTAAATAAATTATAAACAATAAGTTTATATATTTCTTTGTAACAAAGAATATTATGAAATTTGGGAAAATATCACAAGATATTGAAGACATAAAAAGACTTGAACAAATTCTGAATGTTTTGTTTAAACATGAGATGGGATATGTAATAGAAAAATTGAATCTTAAGCATTTACTGTCTATTCATAAAAGGATGCAATCAAAAAAGTTTGAAGAAAAGGAAACTCAACCAGAAAGAATAAGAAAAATATTAGAGGAGCTTGGTGGCACATTCATAAAACTTGGACAATTGCTTAGTATAAGGGCGGATTTAATACCGAAGGAATATTGTGATGAGTTTAAGAAACTACAGGACGAAGTTAACTTTTTTCCTGGAAAAGATGCAAAAAACATAGTAAGTCTTGAGCTAAATAAAGATGTGAATAAACTATTCTCTTTTTTCAATGAAAAACCTGTTGCTGCTGCCTCAATAGCACAGGTCCATCAAGCTGTTTTAAGGGATGGTAGAAAAGTAGCAATAAAAGTGCAGAGGCCTGGCATAAAAAAATTAATAGAAACAGATATGGATATTTTGTATAATCTTGCACATCTAATAAAAAATAGAATTAATCCAGAGATGATTGACCCTGTTGATATTATAGAGGAGTTTGAAAAATATACAGAGAATGAGCTTAATTTCATGACAGAGGCCAGAAACATTAACAGATTCTACAAAAACTTTGAATATGATAAAACCACAAAGATTCCTGAGGTTTTTTTTGAATACACAACAGAAAAAGTTCTTACAATGAGTTTTATAACAGGAACAAAACTTTCTGAGCTAAAAACAACAAAAAAA
>JABMPP010000083.1 GCA_013202955.1 Candidatus Woesearchaeota archaeon
CTCTTCAACTTCTTTTCCATCAGGCGCACTTGTGATAAAGTCGGGATTTGCAACATTGATAATCTCTTTTATTATCAGACTGCCTCCTCTGTCTCCATCAACAAAAACAGTTACTGTCTTTGTTTTTGTAAGTTCAATAATTGTTTCAGGAACACTTGTTCCATTCATTGCTATGCTGTTTTTTATACCCTGTTTTAGCAGATTAATCACATCTGCTCTTCCTTCAACAACAATTATCTCATCAGATTCTTCTATTGTCGGACCAGCAGGTAATCTTTCTTTGCCATATTCCTGAACTTCCATCACTCTGACAGCATAAGCAACTTCATCTGCTAATTCTTGTGAATCAGGCAGTGATGTATCCATAAGATTTTTCAGTAATTCCTTTGCTCTGTCAATCACGAATCTTCTTTTTGACACTCTAACATCTTCTATCTTTCCTACCTTTATCTTTGCATTACAAGGTCCAATTCTTTGTATGACCTCAAGAGCAGCTCCAACAATGGCAGTTTCTGCCTTATCAAGACTTGATGGAATAAGTATGCTTCCTTCACTTTTTCCTGATTTTGTGTCAATATTAACTTCGATTCTTCCTATTCTTCCACTTCTCTGTAGCTCTCTTAGCTCTAGATCTGCACCTAAAAGACCCTCTGTCTGGCCGAATATAGCACCAATAACATCTGGTCTGTCTACAATACCATCTATTTCGATTGTGGAATGAACAATATATTTTGCCGAAACCGGACTTATTTTTCCCATTTTTATTACCTCCAGTTAAAGCCAGTTGGTTAGAAATCTCAACTAATCAAACTTTTTTTGATTTTGTATTGTGAATTTGTGATCATAATATCATTCCTAACCTTTCTAAGAACAAGCTAAATAATCTTCTTATGTCTTAACCTTTTTACCAATTCTGGCAAAGACTGTGATTGATAATGATAATTAATGTTTAACTTGTTCTTCTGGACTTTTTGTGATTATAATATATGTTGCCCGAGACACTAACTCTCAAGCTCATTGCTTGACTTTGTCGTAAGCTCCTGTGAGTACTCTTATGCCGGGCTGTTCTGCATCAATATTCATGTTAAATCATAGCTAAAATTCCTTTTAACTCCCCAACAAACTATAAATGCACTATAAAAAAGGATATTCTAGGGTTATTTAAAGCTTACGAAATTTCGAAGAAATTTCTAAGTTAGAAAAAATTTTGTTTTTTCTTAACTTTGTATTAAAATAGCTTAATTTATAAATCCAGGTTAATTTCAACACACTATGGCAAAAACAACAAAAGAGAAGTTCAAGACATACAAGAATGTGTTTGATAATTTTACTATAAGAACTATACTTAAATTGATTTCTCAAAATCATTTTGATGGTTTGAGCAGTCCTCTCTTCATAGGCAAAGAATCAAATGTTTTTACAGCTGAAAAAGAGGATGAGGTTGTTGTTGTAAAAATTTATAGATTAGAAACATGCGATTTCAAGAAAATGTTTGAATACATTAGATGTGATGAAAGATATACCTCTCTTAGGAGAACAAGAAGGGAGATTATTTTTTCATGGGTCCAAAGAGAATACAGAAACATATTGAAAGCCAGAGAAGCAGGAGTTTTAGTTCCAAAGCCATTAGCAATTGTAAACAATATTATTGTTATGGAGTTGATTGGTGATGGTGTTGCTGCTCCAAAACTCAAGGACCATTATCCAAAAAACCCAAAAAAATTCTTTGCTGAAGTGCTAAAAAACATGAAAAGAATGCATAAAGCAGATCTTGTTCATGGTGATCTATCAGAATTTAACATTCTAAACCACAATGAAACTCCTTATTTTATTGATTTCTCTCAGTGCACATTAACAAAAAGCCCAAACGCAACAGAACTCTTGGAAAGAGATGTCAGAAATATTGTCAAGTTCTTTAATAAATTAGGATTAGAGCTGGATGAAAAAGAGGTTATGAAGAAGATTATAAAATGAAGATAAGCTTTTTTGAAGAATTTCCAGAAAAAGAGAATTTTGATAAGCTTAAATTATTAGATTTTAATACAAATTTATATGTTGCTGCTAAGTCTGTGTCAGAATTTAAACACTTGAGAGATAAAATAAAAAATAACTATGAAAATGTTGAGGAAGTAATATACTGGCCAGTTCTTGATAGAGATGAAGGGTATTGGATGAGCCCGTTTTCAAAGCAAGAAGGGCTTGAAAGAGTGGTTGGAGAACTTAATAATGAAGAAGAAAAACTAAGGGTTTTGTGGGATGCAGAACTGCCAATGTTGGATAAAAAATTATTTTTCACTGAATCATACAAGTTTTTTCAAAACAAAAAACTGATAAAAAAATTCCTTACTAATATAAAGCATGATATTGAGATTGCAGAAAACACTTATGAAACAGGAATCACTAAAACAATATACGGATTTTTAGGGGTTTCTTTTGATTCTAAAAAAATATCACATAAAAAAATTATTATGCTTTACACAAGCTTTATCCCAAACCAGTCTGTATCAGACTATTTCCTGAATCATCTGAAATATAACCTTAGATATGACAAAGATTTAAAGGTTAGTTTGGGTGTAATTTCAACAGGGATTCAAGGAACAGAACAAATACTTCCACCAGAGAGACTTGAACACGATCTAAGGCTTACAGAGTCAGAAAAAATAAAAGAAGTTGTTATTTTTAGACTTGGTGGACTGAATAAGGAATATGTTGACGTGGTAAAAAGATTTGTATAACAAAATTTAAAAAACAAGTTCGTTTTCTATTTTTTATGGAATACTCTTATGAGCTGAAGATTCCCCGTGACAGAGTCGCTGTTCTCATAGGGAAGAAAGGGGAGATCAAAAGAAACCTGGAAGCAGAAACAAACACTAAGTTAGAGGTAGATTCAAAAGAAGGCGATGTAAAAGTAACAGGAAAAGATGCATTGTCCTTGTTTACTGTAAGAGAGATAATAAAAGCAATTGGGAGGGGATTTAACCCAGATATTGCTTATTTATTGTTAAAGCAGGATTATATGTTTGAGATAATAAATCTGAACGACTTTGTTAAATCAAAAAACCATTTTCAGCGAATAAAAGGAAGAGTTATTGGTTCTGAAGGCAAATCAAGAAAAACAATTGAAGATTTAACAGAAACATATATCTGTGTGTATGGTAAAACAATAAGTATTATTGGAGGGTCAGAGAATGTTGGGGTGGCAAGAAGAGCAGTTGAATCATTATTATCAGGAAGCCCACATTCATCAGTTTACAAGTTCCTTGAGAAAAAAAGAAGAGACATGAAGAGAGCAGAATTTCTGGAAAAAGAGATGGGAGAGTTAAATGACACAGCAAACACTTGATGAAGGAACATCAAAAGCCCACGAAATGGCAAAGAAACAAAGAGAGATAAGTGTAGCTGAATTCTTCTCAAAAAACAGACATCTTTTAGGATTTGATAATAAAAGAAAAGCCCTTCTAACAACAATAAAAGAGGCAGTTGATAATAGCCTAGATGCTTGTGAAGAGGCAAGAATTCTTCCTGAAATATCAGTTGAGATTATAGAGATGAGTGAAGAGAGATTTAGAGTTATTGTGGAAGATAATGGTCCTGGAATAATAAAACCACAGATTCCAAAAATATTTGGTAAACTCCTATATGGAAGCAAGTTCCATAAGCTGTCTCAAAGCAGAGGTCAGCAAGGTATTGGAATAAGCGCTTCTGTTATGTATGCACAATTAACAACAGGCAGACCAATAAAAATAAAGTCAAAAATAGGGAAGGGAAGAGAAGCACATTATTATGAGCTTAATATTGACACAAAGAAAAACAAGCCAACAATATTAAAAGATGAAACAATTGAATGGAATAAGGATCAGGGAATAAGAATAGAGCTTGATATAGAAGCAACATATCAAAAAGGTGGCCAGAGTGTTGATGAGTATCTCAAGCAAACAGCAATTGTGAATCCTCATGTAACTATATATTATACAAACCCAAAAGCAGAGCAGATAATATTTGCAAGAATCACAGACGAACTTCCAAAAGAACCAAAAGAGATAAAACCACACCCCTATGGTGTTGAGTTGGGTGTTTTAATAGACATGCTCAAAGCAACAGAATCAAGAACATTGCAGAGTTTTCTTACAAAAGATTTTACAAGAGTCGGACCAGGAACATCAAAATTGATTTGTGAAAACGCAGCATTATTACCAAAATCATCTCCATCAAGACTTAGTAGAGATATGGCAGAACAGTTGATGGAAGGAATAAAGAAAACAAAGATCATTGCCCCACCAACAGATTGCATAAGCCCAATAGGAGCGGAGCTTCTTGAAAAAGGGCTGAAAAAAGAGATCAATGCTGAGTTTTATGCTTCTTCAACACGTCCCCCAAATGTTTATAGAGGAAATCCATTTATTATTGAAGCAGCTGTTGCCTATGGTGGAGATCAACCAGCAGACTCACAAGTTTCTATCTTAAGATTTGCTAATCGTGTTCCATTGCTTTACCAGCAAAGTGGATGTTCAATGACAAAATCAGTTATCAAAACTGGTTGGAGAAGTTATGGTATGAGTCAGAGCCAGAATAGCATACCTGTTGGCCCTGCAACAATTGTTATTCACATGGCATCTGTCTGGGTGCCATTTACATCTGAAAGTAAGGAAGCAATTGCACATTATCCTGAGATAATAAAAGAGATAAAACTCGCATTGCAGGAATGTGGAAGAAAACTGTCTTCTTATATCTCTAAAAAGAAAAAAGTTGGAGATGAAATAAATAAAAGAAGTTATATTGAAAAATATATTCCACATGTTGCTGAAGCATTGAAAGAGCTTATTGGATACAGTCAGGCTGATGAGATAAAGGTAAAAAATATTCTTAAGGAATTATTAGAGGAAAAAAGAGGAAAAGTAGAGGTAGTTGAAGCTGAAAACAATGAGTATGATGAAGAGTTTGCATTAATTGGAAAAGGTGAAGAAGATGAGTGATGTGCTGGATAAGATAAAAAAAATGGGAAATGATGTTTATGAAAGTATTCTGAAAAAAAAGCAACCCCAAATAGTTATGCCACTCAGATCTCTTCAAAATGTAACCTATGATTCTCAAAAAGGCTATTTTGAGCTGAATGGAAAGATGAAAGAAAGAACAATGACAGCCTCAACAATAAAGACATTTGCACAAACATTAAGGATGCTGACATTGTCAAAAAATATTATTGAGGAGAAGGATATTGCAACAAAAAGAGAAGCATATTATATCTCAAAAAATTGGGGAGATGCTAGATTTAATGAACAGCAAGAATCCGACACAATAATGGATGATATTGAAGCTTCAATGATGGTTAATAGGGAGCAGCTTGGATTTATTCCTGATGAAAAAGGAGGAGATATTGCTGGAAAACTGATTGTGATTGACAAAGATCAGGAAACAGGAAAAGAAATAAGAATAGATTGCACAAAATTTGGTTCAGGAGCTTATTCAATTCCTACTTCTGTAGAAGAGCTGAAATTTGAGACAAAAGCCGACTTTATATTGGCAATTGAAACAGCAGGTATGTTCCAAAGACTTGTAAAGCATAATCTCTGGAAAAAGAAAAACTGTATATTAATCAGCATGGGTGGAGTTCCAACAAGAGCATGCAGAAGATTCATAAGAAGATTAAGCGATGAGATGAGAATACCTGTTTATGGTTTTGTTGATGGAGATTTCTACGGCTGGATGAATATTTACAGAACATTAAAAGTCGGCTCAGGAAATGCAGCTCATATAAACAAATACTTCTGTGTTCCACATGCCAAGTTTTTTGGAATAACTGCAAAAGATATTATTGATTACAAGCTTCCAACCCATCCTTTGAAAGATATTGATATTAAAAGAGGAAAAGACGCTCTGAAAAATGATCCTTTTGTGCATGCACATAAAGAATGGAGAAGAGCAATAAAAGATCTGATTGCGATGAGAAAAAGAGCAGAACAGCAAGCACTTGCAACACATGGATTGAATTTCGTTGTTTCAGATTATATTCCTGAAAAACTAGAGAATCCTAAAACCTGGTTACCTTAAAATCTTTTTCCCCATTGGAAAGAAATTGTATTTATAATTATCAAATATCTCAACAGTGTCATAGCTTTTTATTATATCAGGAAACTTGTTTTTTATATCCATCACAAAATTATGAAACTCAACATTATTTTTAACATCCACATTAACTTCCATATCCCAACTCCCAAGACAATTAATCACATCCCAAACATTTTTGTTCTGGCTCAGATATCCAATAAATTGATTCTGTTTTTCCTTGCTAATCTTTTTTGTATTCAACAGAATCTTAAATGTTGAGTATCCAAGCTTTGAGTTATTAATCTGTGCTCTTGCACCTTGAATAAACTCGTTCTTCTTCATCTTCTTCACTCTATTCTTAACAACATCAACACTTAGTTTTGTTTTTTGAGCAAGCTCAACCAAGCTATATCTTGGATTTTCACATAAATAAGTGATTATCTTAACATCTTCTTTACCCAGTTCTATTTTCTCAGGCTCCCCCCCTAAATGTGGTGTTTTAAGCTGCTCTTCTCCACTCCCAAGATACTTTTTCTTGAAATGAAATATGTCAAGCTCTATTGTGAATCTAGTTTCTCTGATATATTTAGAATACCTCATAAGAAAATTCTGAGTTATTTCATTAAAACTTAAAGCTGAATTAACAACAAAATCTACAATCAGATCCCATCTTCCAGTGCAACTTGTAACCCAGCCCGTGTTTTGGTGTTTTTTGAAATCATTTATTATCTCCATAAATTTTTCATTATCAACATTCTCTAATTGTATATACCATTTAAAGGATTCATAATCTATTTTCTTTAGATTCAAAATCAATATGTATTTTTCAATAACACCAATATTCTCCAAACGCTTAATTCTATAATTCACAACCTCTCTGGATAACCTGACTTTTTTTGCTATATTAGAATAACTCTGCCTTGCATCCAACTCTAGCTGATAGAGTATTTTTCCATCCTTTACATCCAATTTTTCCATAATTACTATTAAAACAGGTTTTTCTTTATAATATTTCCCTTTTTTGTAAAAAATCTCTCAAGAACTTTTATAAAACCAATAAAATTAGAGAATAACATATGGGATTAGAAGATTTAATAGTTAAGGCAGGGAACATCATGACAAAAACTGTTATACTTTCAACAGTCACACTTCTATCAATCACATCAATGGGTGGAACAGCAGAAGCAATAAGAGATTATGGTGTTTTAACATCCTCTTTTTCTGCATCAAGAGTGCTGAAAGAAAAAAAGAGTGCTAAAGAAGAAAACAGAAAACCAAAATATCTCGAAGAAACTGTTAGTGGAATGTATTTTGGAGCATTAGCTTCTCCATATATTCATTATTCTTATTCATTTATGAACAACAATTTTGCTGTTAAAACAATTCCTGAAATGATATCCACAGAAGCAATAAATAAAAACAAAATAATTGAAAGAGCGTTTGTGAATGGTGTGATCTATCCAGGAGTTAGTGCTGCTTATGGTGCACCAGCAGATCATCTTGCAACAAAAAGAAGCCCTGAAGGATTATCAAAATCTCTAAAAGCAATACCTCAAATAATGAAAGGAATGTATTTATCTGTCCCACTTATGCTTTTTAATGTTTTCTTAGCAACACCCGCCCTACATGTTCCAATCTCAGCAATAATTGGATTTATTGTTGATTATGTTGGGATAAAAAAACAGAAAAAAGAAAAATATTCACAGAAACCAGAATATCAACCACAACCAGCAGCAGCATAAGATTTATAAACACACTAATTCTCCTTTTTCATATTGCCTTGTGAAGAGATTAGCATGAAAATGGACTCTTCATACACAGCACGGGCGAGAAAAGTGCAGTAAGTGATAATTCTTGCTGCTTATTGGAGGAGATACATATGTCAGAAGAAGAAAAGCTTTTAATTTCAACAAAGCATTATCTAAAAGCAGGAATCCATATAGGTACAAAATTTAGAACAAAATATATGGAAAAATTCATCTATAAAACAAGATCAGATGGATTATCTGTATTAAACCTTAAAAAAATAGATGAAAGATTAGGAATAGCATCAAAATTCCTTTCCCAATATGCACCAGAAGATGTTTTTATTGTGTGTAGAAGAGAGAATGGCTGGAAAGCAGTCAAGCTTATGGGAAAAATGACAGGAATAAGAGTTTTTGCTGGTAGATATCCACCAGGAATCCTAACAAATCCAAACCTGGATAAGTATATTGAGGCAAAAGTAATATTGGTTGTTGACTCATGGCCTGACAGAAATGCAATAAATGATGCAATAAAACTAGGAATCCCTGTAATAGCATTATGTGACACAAATAATCAGGCAAATAATATTGACTTGGTTGTTCCATGCAACAATAAGGGAAAAAAGAGCCTTGGCACTGTATTCTATTTATTAACAAGAGAATATATGAGAGGAAGAGGCATGATCAGCGAAACCAAGGATATTGAAGCAGAAATAGATGACTTTACAGAAGAATAAGTCTAAATAACTCCTTCAACAGGAAAAAATCCTTTTTCCTTAATTTCAAAAATAAATTCTTTTTCTTTTATTTCTGGGTGTTTTCTAATTATAGCTCTTCTTTTGTTATTGTTTAAGGTTTCAAGCTCAATAATACAACTGCTGCCATATTTTATCACATTTCCTCCAACAACACCAACCCCTGTTCTTTCTTTTGAATCATCATGAACCTGGCTTGTTATCAAAACCTTTATCTTGTTCTTGTTTGCGATCTCTTTTAGATGTGAAATCTGCAATCCTAATTTTCTGTTTATCTCATAAATCTCCTTTGTTCTGTCAAGTTCTAGTCTATAGTGCCCAATAATTGTGTCAACAATAACAAGACTTGTCTTCTCATCAATAACTCTTAATTTTTCAATCACAGAAAACTGCTCTTCAAATGTTTTTGGCTTTAAAAAAACAATATTCTCAAGTAATTTTTTGTAATCATCACTCATTTGCTTGAATCTTTCTATTGAAAAATTATTTCCCATATCAACATAAATCACTTTGTTACCCTTTTCTAACTCATTCAATGCTGCAAGCATACACAGATTTGTTTTTCCTGATGCAGCAGGTCCATATAATGTGGTAACATCTGCAAAGCATCCAAAAAAACAATCAAGAATGGGATTTTCTTTCATTTTCACTAAAAGAACATCCTAATCATCGTTTAAATAGTTTTCTAGTTTTGAAACTGGTTATGTTTCATAAGCTTTTTATAGTATATTTCTTAGAAAAATAACACATGAAAATTAAAAATGAGCATTACATATTGGCTCTAATATTTTTACTTACATTTGGAGCAAGGCTTTATTTTGCCTTCGGAACAGAGAACTTTACCTATAATTCTTATTTTAATATAAGACAAGCTGAAAACATAAGAGAAACAATGCTTCCTGTTTTTGATGATGAGCTAAGTTTTTCTGGAAGATCTCTTGTTTTTATGCCTTTTTTCCATTATACATTAGCATTCTTTGATATATTCCTACCAATAGATTTTGTAGCAAAGGTAATCCCTAACTTGTTTGCATCTTTGATAATAATTATTGTTTTCTATTTATCAAAAGAGATTACAAAAGACAAAGAAGCCGCATTATTTGCCTCATTTATATCGGGATTTCTTCCAATATTCTTTATTGAAACAATCATAAGTGTTTCAGTTTATTCCCTTTTATTACCATTAATGATTCTATTATTATACTTTTTTGTAAAAATAAAACATGGTGAAAAATATATAAAATACTTCATTATTACTTTAATCATAGCAACACTCACGAATCCATCTATTTTTTTCCTTATTGTTACATTGTTAATATATCTTATTATTGGCAAGCTTGAGCATCTTAAGATAAGAAAAAGCGAGGTTGAGCTTATTACATTCTCGACATTCATTGTTGTTTTTATTTTATACCTTTTTTACAAACAGGCTTTAATAATGCACGGTGCATCTGTGATATGGCAAAACATTCCAAAAATCATAATGCAGAACCATTTCAAGGAGATTTCACTTCTAGAAGCAATATATAAAATTGGTCTTATTCCATTTTTTTCTGCCCTTTATATAACCTATAGAAGTTTCTTCAAAGAAAGAAACAAGTATAATTTTATTCTTGTGAGCTTTGGAATATCAATAGCATTTATGCTCTGGTTCAAGCTCATTAGCCTTGTTAATGGTGTAATGTTTCTTGGTATAATATCTATATTATTGTTTGCAGATTTTTACAGAATATTATTTGGATATATTGGTAAGACAAAAGTATCATTATTAAAAAAACCATTTATGTTTTTTCTTTTTTTAATAATTATAATAACATCAGTTATCCCTTCACTTTATTATTCCACATTAAAAATAGAGACTGCACCAACAGAAACAGAGATCAATGCACTTAGATGGATAAAAGAAAATACAGATGAACATGATATAATACTCTCTCCTGTTAAGGAAGGATTTATTATTAACTATGCTTCAAAAAGAAAAAATATTATTGACTCAAATTTTATTCTTATAACAGATGCGTCTCAACGAGTAGAGGATATTGAAACAATCTACACGACACAATTCAAAACAAATGCAATAGAATTATTGACAAAATACAATATCAAATATATCTACTTATCTGATAAGATAAGAAAGGATTTTGCTGTTGGAGAACTGAGATATTATGATGACATATGCTTTGAAAAGGTGTATAATAAAGGAGTTGTTATCTATAAATCACTCTGCAGGTTAGAATAATGAAAAAAGAATTCACA
>JABMPP010000084.1 GCA_013202955.1 Candidatus Woesearchaeota archaeon
ATGCAAAAATAGTTGATGAGATACAGGTTATGAGAAAAACAGTTGTGGATGGTTCAAATGTGTCAGGATTTCAAAGAACAGCGCTTGTTGGGTATGATGGAAAACTAGAAACATCAAAAGGAATAATTAGAATACCAACAATTTGCTTGGAAGAAGAAGCAGCGCAGAAAATAACTGAAACAAAAGAACACACAAAATACAGATTAGACAGATTAGGGATTCCTTTAATAGAGATTGCAACAGATGTTGATATAAAAGATAATGAGCATGCAAAAGAGGTAGCTGAAAAATTAGGAATGATTCTAAGAAGCACAGGAAAAGTAAAAAGAGGAATTGGAACAATAAGACAGGATGTTAATGTTTCTATAAAAGGCAGAGAAAGAGTGGAAATAAAAGGTTTTCAGGAATTAAGATCCATGTCAAAGGTTATTGAAAAAGAGGTAAAAAGACAATCATCTCTTAAGAAAAAAGAGCAAAGTCATGTAAGAAAAGTAGAATCAGATGGAAGCACAACCTATCTAAGACCAATGTCTGGCGCTGCAAGAATGTATCCAGAAACAGACGTAATGCCTATTAAACCAGATATTAAGCATATAAAGATTCCAAAGCTCATAAGCGACAAAATAAAACATATCTCAAAAAAATACAAAATTAGTGAAGACATGGCAAGATTATTATTAAAGCATAATGTTGATCTGGATTATTATGTTAAGAGGTATCCAAACCTAAAACCATTGTTGATTACTGAAATGTTTGTGACAACACCAAAAGAGATCAGAAAAAGACATAATGTTGAGCTAGATATTTGGAAGCACGGTGATGAGGTTCTTGAAAAATTAAACCAAGGAGTTATTTCAAAAGATGCAGTTGTTGATATTCTTGTTGATTTAGCTAAGGGAAAAAAGATAGATTATTCAAAATTCAAAACAGTTGATGATAAAAAATTAGAAGCTGAAGTAAAAAACATCGTCGAGAGCAAGAAGGGATTAGGGTTTGGAGCTTACATGGGAATTTTAATGGGAAAATATAAAGGAAAAGTGGATGGTAAAAAACTTTCTGAACTATTAAAAAAATATGTTAAGTGATTATTTAATTTCTTTCAATATGCTCTCTATTCTTTCAACAACCTTTTTGTCTCCAAACCCTTTAAACTTTTTAAGATTTTGCTCATAAAAATCCAATCTTGAAACAAAACCTTCAACAATCTCTTTGCTTATTGTTTTATTATATTCCCCATAACCTAATTTTTTTAGATACTTGGCATTCAATATTTGTTCAAATTGCTTTCTAACAGGAATTGAAAGCACAGGCTTATGAAGATAAATGGCTTCTGTCATTAATGAAAACCCTCCATTTGTTATAACTGCTTTGCATGTTGCAAGATCTTTAAAAAACAAGTTTTCATTAAAATCTCTAAAAATAAGATTCTTATATTTGTTGTTCTGGTTCAAACCATAAATAATAAACTCCTCATTCAAGTTTAAGAGAGAAGGTATTAATTTTTTGAAGGTTTTTGATGTTTGGTAAACTAATATGTGGTCTTTTTTTATAGGTTTTAGGTTTAGGATTTCTTTCCTTAATATTGGGTAAAAAAGAAAGGTGTTTTTGGTTTTTGTTCCAGGAAAAAAGAAGCTTGTAACTAAATAATATTTTGCTTTAAGTATTATTGATTTTACAACAGCAACAGATTTAAAATAATCTAAAAAACATCTTTTCTTGAATCCTATTTTTGTTTTTGTTATTGCATGCTCATTATCCAGAGTAATATTTGGGATTTTTTTTATCAAAGCCATATAATTTGTGAACAATTCAAAATCAGATATAACAACATCTGGCTTGAATCTTTTAAACACTCTATTGAGTCTGAAAATCGAAGCAACATGTTTGAAGAAATTTGAGAGATTTAGAAATGCTGTTCCTATGTTGCTTACAGCGTTGTTTCTGTAAGAGATGTGTAAACAAGAAATCTTGACAAGATTTTTGTAATGCTTTGAAAAAATATTATACGCTTGACCACCACCAACTATTAAAACATCATGTTTTTTTGATAATTCATCTATAATGGCCTGACTTCTTGTAGAGTGACCACGTCCTTCACCAGCAACACCATAAATTATCCTCATCTTTTATCCAACCCTTATCCAGTCCTTACTAAAAGATTTTTTGAATAAGAAAGAGTAGATCCCATTTATTATCCATTTGAATATTACTTTTAAATATCCTTCTTTTCTATATCTTCTTGGGGATTCATATATTTTCTCGTGTTTCAAAAAATGAATCTTGACTTTTTTTGCGACTCTTCTATAAAGATCAACATCTTCTGCAACCATAAGATTTTTGTTATAACCACCAACTTTTTCAAATACAGTTTTTCTTATAATCTGACATCCTCCTCTTCCACCAAAACCACCAACAGCATTCAGAAAAAGAATTAGTTTGTTGAGCATAAAATGGAATATTTTATCAGAAAATTTTTCCTCTTTTGGCTCAACATAAACATTTGTTACAGCAGCACATATAAGTTCTCTGTAGAATTTTTTTGAAATATTTAATAAAAAATCACTAGAAGAAATTCTTGTGTCGGCATCCATAAATATTAAGATATCTCCTTTTGCTTTTTCTGCTCCTTTGTTTCTTTGTTCTGAAGTATTTTTTTCTGCTCCTTCAATAACAGTGACAGAGAACTTTTTTTCATATCCATTTGCTACCTCTACTGTTCTATCACCAGAACTTGCATCCACAACTATAACTTCATAATTTGGGTATGTTTGGATTGCTATTGAATCAAGAAGATTAGAAAGATATTTTTCTTCATTCAATGTTGGAATTATTATGCTTATCATATGAACTTTTTAACCTCTTTTATTACCTTTTCAGGTGCTCTTGTTAATGGAAGATGGTTTGAATCAATTATCCTTAATATAATGTTGTTATTATTTTTAATCATTTTCTTTATTTTCTGTTTTTTTGTTAAATAATCTTTTTTACCTAAAATCATTAATGTCTTTTTTTGAATATTCTCAAATCTTAAATCATAATTAAATAGGGCATCAATAGAAGAAAGATACATTGTCAATGAAGTTCCTTTTATATCTAACCATAAAGAACGAATAACAAATCGAATCTTAAATTTATAATAATCTTGAAACACTAATCTTCTTCTTGATTTGAATAATTTTACAAAAGGTAAAATAATCTTGTTTAATAAATAAAATAACTTTGAAAACCTTATTATCTTTGTTGAAACGGGAGTTATCAAAACAAGTTTTTCTACTAAACCAGGAAACTTTCTATAAAAATCAATTGCTATTGTTGCTCCAAAAGAATTTCCTAAAATAACTGCTTTTTCTATTTTCTCTTTATCAAATATTTTTTTTAAATCCTTGGAAAAATTTTTACAAGATATTTTACCTTTCTCAGATTTTCCATGCCCTCTAATATCAACAGCTATAAAAGAATGCCTCTTGAAATAACTGAAAAAAGGTTTCCATACTGTGTGATTGCTTCCACCACCATGGATAAAAATAAGCCAAGGCTCTTTACCTTTATTTACAATATAATTTATTTCTGTTCCATCAAAG
>JABMPP010000085.1 GCA_013202955.1 Candidatus Woesearchaeota archaeon
ATATATGCTGTTGTATTATCTGTAGAATTAGATATTATAAATGAATTTGCAGGTGCTGTGCAGGTTCCTCCAGAAATACATGTTCCATTTAAGACAATGTTTCCTTCGTTACCAAACCATGCAACAATTTCTCCATTGGTATTTTTGAGGGTGAATTTATGGGCATCGTCGGGAATAACAGTTATGTTCCCATTTGTTTTATTAGCTATATTATTTACTGTATCATTTACCCAACAATTAAAATTCCAAACTCCTGCTTCTGTTAATTGGATATCTGCATAATATGTATCTCCTGATAAAAGACTTGTAGAATAATTTGAATTATTGGATATTGGTTTTTCAGCTTCTATTAAAACAGCACTTATTCCTCCAGAATCTGTAGCAGTACAATTAACTCTTGCATATTCATTTAAATTTGCTATTGTTATATTTGTTTCTGTGTTTGTTATGTTCGGGGCAATATTGTCTGCAATATAAGTATCTGATTGAATTGTTGAGTGATCATCTCCATCATATATTCTACATCTAACTGTTTTTGTTTCATTTCCACTTGCTCCTTGTCCATTACATTGTAAATCATAAGGTGAACTATCTCCAGTTACATAACAAAAATCATGGCTTGAAACTGTGGGGGTACAACTACTTCCTTCACAACAATACATTGCAAGAATATCACTATCTAAATCTGTTTCTCCACTTGCTGTAACTTGAATAATGTCTCCTTGTTTAGCATAAGATTTATCTAAACTAATACTTGAAATAGTTGAAACACGGTTTGATACTGTTGTAGTAGAACTTGAAACATATGCGCCATGCCCCTCATCTTCACCATATCCCCTTGCCCTACAATAAACCCCATCATTTTTTGAAAAATAAGAATTTGATAAAGTGAATGTTTTGTCACAATCTGCCCCTTCATTACAAGATTTATCTTCACCATCTTTATAATCACCCTCAACATACCACTTAACTCTAATTTCATCAGGATCACTATAGCTTCCTTCAACATCAACATAACAATCTGCATCTGAATCTCCATAGATGGTACTATCAATAGTTATTGTTTTTGTGTAAGGAACATCACAATATTTGTAATCATAAATATCTTCATATTCTTTATAATACAAATCTGCTGAACAATCTATCCAATAATTTATGTCATCACAACCAGTAAGCCAATTATTATCACAAATGGTATCACAATTAGAAGTCCCTTTAAAGAGATCAACATAGGTTTCAACTAAACAATTTGCACCGCAATCACTGGGCCAACGATCTAGAGAATAAGAAGAAGTATGGCTGCTACATGAGGACATCACACCCCCAGTATCTTCGGCATCAACATACCATTTAACCTTATTCTGTTCCCCTGAAGAGGAATCATAACCAACATAGGTTTCAACTTTTAAATCCTCATAATCATCTGGAATATCAACATACATATCATCACAATCAACCCTTCCGTCACTTTTCCATCCTGCCCCCTGTTCATTATCACCATCATGAAATTGCCAATCACTTAATTCTTCTTTCCAACATGTTCTTTTCCACGTCCAATATTTATTATCAACTAAATAACCATTTCCGATTCCCTGATCATCATAACCCCCATCACAGGATGGGGGGGTACAAGCACTAACTCCTGAGGGGGTTCCCCCTTCACAAACAGGATCATCAACACATCTACTTTCATCATCACAATTATCTGTACAAGTTCTTGTTTCTTCTCTATCATCAGCATTACAAGTTCCTCCACCACATGAACCAGAAACCCAATCAGAACAAACACAAATATTATTAATAGCTGCTTCAACATCTATCCTATTTGCACCTGTTCCAGCTATATTAACGCCAGTATTTTGCAATGTAGCTAAAATATCTCCTGGGTCTAAATCAGAATCTTTTTCTAATAATAAGGCTGCTGCTCCTGCAACGTGGGGTGCAGCCATTGATGTACCACAATGATCCTCAAATCCGCCATCATTCCATGTGGAAGTAATCTCACAACCAGGAGCTAATAAATCAAGATTCGCCCCCCTATTTGAAGAACAAACTATTTGGTCTGTATCTGCCCAATCCGAACAAATCCAAGGAAAATCCGCTGTAGCCCATACTTGCCAACCTACATCGTCATCATATACCGAACCAACTGAAATTGCATTTGCAGAACATGCAGGATAATTTATCCCATTAGTATATCCATCATTTCCTGAAGCTATTATAACTGGTATATCAACATTAAACGCAGCATTTATTTCGTTATCTACATCATTTGGGCAAGGATTTGCCCCAGGATAATTCTCATGATCCCCTATACTTATGCTAATAACATCAACACCTTGGTTTCTACACCAATCAATCGCATCACTTAAATCTTGCCATCTATAAAGATCTCCATCATCATCCAATATCTTAACAGCATAAATATCCCCATCATAGGCAATTCCCTTATAGATACTATCTTGAGAGGCAATAATCCCAGTAACATGGGTTCCGTGACCATTATCATCTTCTGCAGAAGTATCTTGAGCAGTGCCATCAGGGCAACAACCATTATCATTATCCCCACAATTAGGAAAATTATCACAACAATAACATTGTTCATTAATTATTATCCCAGACAAATCAGAATGATCTGTATCTACCCCACTATCAATAATACAAATATCAACACCATCACCAGAATAAGAACCCCAAATATCATCTGCGTTAATTAATGGGGCACTTTCATCAAGTAATCCAACGGCACCACGTTTTGGCCAATTAATTTCCTTTACCTTTTCATTTCTAATTAATTTTTCAAAACCTTGCTTTGAAATTAAACCATCAAAACCATTAGAACTTTTACCAGCAATTTTCATATCCTCTTCGGAAAGTGTCTTTAAAACATCTTCTATAACTGGCTCAAACCATTCTTCTTTTTGTTTAATTAATTCTATCTTTTCTTCTTTTGTTCCAGAAATAATTTTTTGAGAATTATCTTTTAATCTTATCATAACTCTCAACCAAACTTTGTTATCAATAATATCTAATGTCTGATAATTGGTTGCATTATGTAACATATTTTCTTCGGCAAATGTTAGATTATTAAAAGCATTTATGCTTTCTGAATCGTATTCAGCAGAGATTTCTCCCCTAAAAAAATCAGTAAAAAGATTACCTTTCACAGTTGGAATCTCTAAGAGAATACAAATAAATAGAATTATCATAATAAAAATTACAAAATTTATTCTGTTTTTACCTCTTTTATTTAACATCTTATTTTTTTCTTTTTCTAGTTTGTTTTTTATTATTTCTTAATTTCTCTATTATAAAATATAGCATAATAATTAAAACTATCCAGTACCAATTTTTTATCAAAGGGCTATTATTAACAGCAGTAGCCCCTCTTCTTGGCCAATTAATTTCCTTTACCTTTTCATCTCTAATCAATTTTTCAAGACCTTGCCTTGAAATTAACCCATCAAAACCATCAGAACTTTTACCAGCAATTTTCATATCTTCTTCTGAAAGTGTACCTAAAACATCATCAATAACTGGTTCAAACCATTCTTCTTTTTCATTGATTAATTTTCTTCTTTCCTCTCTTGTACCAACTATTTCAATTCCGGAATTATCTTTTAATCTTATCATAACTCTTAACCAAACTTCGTCACCGATAATGTCTAATGTCTGATAGTTAGTTGCATTATGCCACATATTTTCTTCAGCAAATGTTAGATTGTTAAAAGCATCTATGCTTTCTGAATCGTATTCAACACCAGCTTCAGAAATCAGCATCTCAGCACCAACAAAATTAAATAACAATAAACCTAATATAACCCATATGAATATCTTTTGGTTCACCATACCAAACAATAAAATAATCAAACTTTAAAAATCTACTTAATTCCTACAATCAAAACATCCGAAACATATTTATATCCTACTTTATTGTTTAATTTATTGAGGTGAATTTAAAATTAAAATTAGAAAAAAGATAAAATCTTTTTCAAATATTCCTGTTTCAAGTATATTTACACGTAAAGTAATGTTTTCCATTTTTCTTTCATTTATTCTTTTTTTAGTTCTTATTGCTGCAGGAGATATTATTGTTAAAGAAGGAGATTTCACAATAGATACAGATGTTTTATTTGTTAATAGTACCTCAAATAGAGTTGGGATTGGAACTGCAATACCCACAGCTCTTTTAGACGTGGGGGGAGGAATATTAACAAGCATTAATGGTGTGGGAGATCTTTTAGTTTCAGATGATATAGAAGCGGATGGAACTATTTATGCAGAGATTTCAGTACAGGCTCCAATGCTTCTTCCTATAGCAGATCCAGATACTGGAGTGATTTTTCCAGCAGCTGATCAATTACAACTTTTTGCAGGAACTCATGAAATATTAGATTATCAAGAAGATGGTTCAAGTACACTTCAAATAAATGATGGAGATCAAGCAGATATTAGTTTCCATACAACAGATTTATTTATTGGGGGTTCTGAAGGAAGTTATGATGGTAATGTGGGAATTGGAACATCAACACCCGAATCAATATTTCAAATTTCACATACAGGAGCTTTAACTACAAGATTTTATGCTGGGGCAACAAGTGATGTTAATTTTATATTTGGACAAGATACAAGTACAGAAAGATTTTTAATTGGTTATGATGATAGCCCAGATGGTTTTAGAATATATGATTATGGGGGTACACCTGGAACAAGATTGTTTGTAGAAACTTCAACAGGCTATGTGGGAATTGGAGACACAACCCCCTCAGAAAAATTAGATATTGCTGGTAATGTAAGGGCGGATGATTTTATTGAATATTCAGATATTTTCAAAGGAGATGCTTTAAATGTGATAAAAAGTATGGAATCAACTGGAGGAACAGGGGATTGGCAAGAACTAAACCATACTTCATTAATCCATGTTGAGGGATTAATAAAGACCTACCTAGAACCAATATATGAAATAGGAAACCAAACTATAGAAGAGAGCACCATTATTGGAAATAGGACAATTTATGGTAGAAGTGTAAATAAAATGATGGATATTAATACAAGGGCTATTGAACAACTACTAGAAAGAATAGAATTTTTAGAAAATGAATTGTGTAACTTTGAATCTTATTCTTGGTGTTAAAAATATCACAACAAATTTTATAACCAATTGTATTCTCATTTATTCACAATGTGGAATCTTTATCAAAATGAAAAATTTCTTGAACCTTTGAAATTCTCAAATGGGAAATCTCAATCAGATGTTATTAAAGAAGTTTTAGATTCTATAAAAAAAGGTCATAAAGTTATTTTTATTAAAGGTGTGTGTGGGACCGGAAAAAGTGCTATTGCCTTGAACATCGCAAGAAAACTTGGTAAAACTTCTATTGTTGTGCCTGGTAAAAATCTTCAAACACAATATAAAAGAGATTATGAAAAAGAAAAATATCTTTTAAAAGATAATAAAGAAAAATTAAAAATAAGTGTGATA
>JABMPP010000086.1 GCA_013202955.1 Candidatus Woesearchaeota archaeon
TCTTTTCCAGATCACTCAAAGGAACTTATATATTTTCTTGATGATCCAAGAAATGGTGCTCCAACTTTTTCCATACTCTTATTATCTAAATTAATATCATCAAAAGTGAAAGTTGCTCTTACTGGTTTGGGAGGAGATGAATTATTTGCAGGATATCATGTATTCAAATCTTTTGATTATCTTGACAAACTAAAGAAAAACCCACTACAAATATTCTCATTAATCAACCTATTCAAATCCCATGAATTTTTCAGAGGAATGTATTTTGTTGGGTTTCCATTTCTTGACAAAGAGGTCAGAAAGACTGCACTGTTTGTTGTTTTCAATAAATCTGAAAGAAAAAAATTATTCACAAAAAACTTTTATGAGAAAGTAAAAAAATATGATCCATCCAATCTGGAAGAGGTACCTAAAAAATCTTCTTTTGTTGAAAAAGCAATAAATACCTATATTAAAATTTACCTTCCAACATCTCTTCTTGTCCAGGATAAAATGGGGATGGCACATTCAATAGAGGCACGAGTACCAATATGTGATAATGAACTATTGGATTTTTCATTATCTCTTCCAATGGAGCAGAAATTAAAGAAAGGTGAGCTTAAATATATTATAAAGGAATCAATGAAACCATATTTGCCAAAAGAACTGTACAATAAGCCAAAAAGAGGTTTTTCCACACCATTTGCAATATGGTTCAAAAAAGAGTTAAGGAGTTTTCTTTATGGTTTCCTTTTGGAAAAGAGAACTGTTGAAAGGGGGATATTTAATCCAAAATATGTTAAAAAAATCCTTGATAAATATACAAAACCATCTATAGATGGTCCACTTTCCCTGATTGGGGTCAATAAAATATGGTGTTTGCTCCAGACTGAGTTGTGGTTTAGGGTTTTTATTGATGGAGAAAAAGATTTATTAAGGAAACAGAATCTCTCAAGGTTTACTAATCAAATAATTAATTGATTTATTGGTGATTTAAGTGGATATAAAAAAAGTTAAAGATTTTTGGGAACAGCATCTTTGTAATGAGTTTTACACCACAAAGCAGAGAGGAGATAAGGATTATTTTGCTGATATTGAAAAGAAAAGATATTTTTACCATTATCATCTTAGAGAATTGTTTGAATATTTTAAGAGAAATCCTGAAAAATTCAAAGATAAATCTATGCTTGAAATAGGGTGTGGCATGGGAATGGATTCTGTTCAGCTCTACAATTGTGGATTCAAGCTTACATCAATAGATATAACAGAGATAGCAATAAAAATTGCAAAACAAAGGGCAAAAAAAGAGAACCTGAAAATCAACTTCATGCTTGGAAATGCCGAGGAATTGGAATTCAAAAATGAGCAGTTTGATTTTGTGTGGTCAAATGGTGTGTTGCATCACACTCCAAGAATAAAACAGGCAGTTGATGAAGTATACCGTGTCTTAAAAAAGGGAGGAACAGCATACATAATGCTTTATGCTAAATATTCACTTGTGAACTTTGTGCATAAATTATTCAATATACCATATGAAATGCCAAAAGACATGAAGGACCATTGTCCTGTTGTTTACACATTTTCAAAGAAAGAGATTAGGGGATTATTTAGCAGATTCAATGTTGTTAGGGCAAGCAAGGAATACCCATTTACATATGGCTTTAGGCATATATCTATGGTTTGTCCCTTATTTCTTAAGAAATGGATTGGTAAAGTTATTGGTTGGCATTATATGATTAAGGTTATAAAATAATTAGTTAAATTCTTACTTATCACTTACAAGAACTGGCACAAGTGTTATTGCCAGTAATACATTAAGTGCAAACTTCATTAGATATATTGTAAAAACAACTGTGGCATTTACTCCAATAATAGTTGTGAAAAGAATAATTGCAACTGATTCCCTTACTCCTAATCCGCTTATTGAAATAGGTATGAAACCAGCTAAAAGTGCAAGGGGTTCTATCAAGATAATGGGAATTAACCCAATCTCATGTCCAATTGACTTAAATAGCATAAATGTGATAAAAGCAGATAACACCCATCTCACA
>JABMPP010000087.1 GCA_013202955.1 Candidatus Woesearchaeota archaeon
ACATTACCCTGCAGAACTAAGTTTACTTGGTTAACATCAGATTCATCTGAAATATCACCTTTTAACAGAGTGAAGCCTGTTCTTCTGTTGTCATGGTGGAATGTCGGCCAGTCTATTTGAACAGCATCCCAAAATAATCTATACAACCCTGCAACTGCCTTCATTGCATGGGGGACTGTAGCATTTGCTTCTTGACCAACAGTAGTTGAATCTAAATCATTATTACCATTAATAAAATCTGTACATGATGTATAACCTTCATCTGCCCACAAATTAGTAGAACCAGAGCCACTACAAACCCAGTTTTGTTCATCATTGTCCAATTCTGTATAAACAATATTTCCATCAACATCATCAGAAGCCCAATATTGGGTTTTCTGGGCAACATACCAAAATAATCTAAAAAGCTCAATGTGTTGTTTATCTGAAGCTGTTGTAGGTTGAACTGTTGACCAGGTAAAATTATCTATTAAATTTTCATAGTTGTATTGATTAAAGTTTTCTCCTTGCCAATTGTAGGTATTTTTTAAGGTAGCAAAATTATCACCAGTATAATCTTCTAGAATAGATGTTCCATCAAAAAGATAACCTGTATGAGAATCTAAATGTGTATGAGAAGGCTGAGCAGCATCTTCAAGTAAATGTGCAATTCTGCCAAGATAATAATATGATTCATTAATGTTTCCTTTTAAATAATTATTAATTACATCATCACAATCATTTTCTAAAGGCATGCATCTTTTATACCATATCTCAAGTGCCTTCCTATAAGAACTTCCAAAAATACGGAATCCATCATTATAATCATCATTGCCTATTATTGAGAGTGTATCGGGATTATCGGGTTGCCAAAAATGTCTAAGTGGTCTACTTCTAATATCTTCTTCAGCTGATCCAGTAATAATATCATCCCCTGTATCAAAGTCAGGATTTGTTGCTAATAAAGGATCCACACTAGTTTCAATACTGTTAGTTAAGTGCTCTTTTATTTCATACGGAATTAATTTCCAAAGATGTTGAGATTCGTTTGTTATATGTTGATGTACTTCCTTATTATCCTCCATTTTGTATCCAATTGATGTATCTATTGAGACTAATGCAAACATATACAATATTAAGATAATCTTAATCTGTTTCATTTTTTACAAAAAACTTATAAATCTTAAATGTTTCAAATAGGGTTATGGCGTTTATATGGAAAAATCTACAATATTGGAAGAGGGGATTGATTTTTGGTTTGATATTTGGATTACTAATATATTTTTTTTCATTATTCTTTGAGATAGAATATTTGGGAACACTTCTATGGTGGCTTAGTGGAACTATAATATGTTTTATGTTTAAAGCTGATACTGGGGAAGGTTGTGCATTTACATTCGTAATTTTTGGCTGGATAATCCTTCCTTTATTATATGGTCTGATTGGTGCTTTAATTGGACTTCTTATTGAAAAAATAAAATCTAAGAAATGATTTTTCACAAGGCACCACCTTCAAAATATTGTTTTATTTCATATGGTACTAATATCCAAATTTTTTGTGATTCATTAGTCATGTGTTGATGAACATTGGCTGGAGGATCTATTTTATATCCCAAACTATTGAAGCTAAGCAAAACAAATAGTACGCCCAATATTATTATTTTTCTTTCTTTCATTTCAAATTTTTTCTGCTATACTTGGCTTTAAAGTAAAAAATGAGTATTCCAAAAAAAATAAAAAGAATAGGTGAAATAATGGCAAACCAAATCCAAAATAATACTCCACAAGGTTCTCCTGCCCCTAGCTTAAAAGAATGACAAATGAAATCAAATTCCAGTCCGAATAATTCTCTTAGAATCGGAATTTTAGTAGTACTTAAAAAACCCCATAAAAATATCCTTATTATACCGAAGAACAATCCAACTAAAAATCCTTTTTTCCAATACTCTAACTTTTTCCACCATTCTTTAAAATTCATAAAGCATCACCTTTCAACTTTTCAAGCACATATAAATCAGCGTCCCAATCAGGTATGCCAGGCTGTGAATCAGCAAATATTATTTCATTCTTTCCGTCAAAATCAATATCAGCAATTGCCGTGTAACCAAGCTCTCCTCTTATGTTGTCCCCATAAGTTGGGCTATATTTCTCATCAACAGTGTATGTCCATTTAACCGAAACATCACGACCATCTGCAGAGATATTTAAAACAAATAAAGTTCCATTAGTCAATCCAAAAACAACTTCTTTTCTCTTGTTGCTGTCAACATTGCCTAAGCTTGGTTGTGCCTCAATAGGATAACCCAATGTAAAAGTCCACTTTTCATCAACATCCACCCACCACAATATTTCATTTCTCTCAGTGGCAAATAAATATCCATCACCACCTGTACCAAGTTTTGATGTAGAAACAACTATCTCCATATTGCCATTGTTATCTAAATCAGCAACAGAAACTCTTGAAAAATGATCCTGTGTTACATCTCCTTGCAGAACTAAGTTTACTTGGTCAATATCAGATTCATCTGAAATATCACCTTTCAACAATTTTCACCTCAACTAAGTCATAAGACTCATAATAATAATCACAAAATCTTCTGTTGTCACAGAATTTGAATTTGATTGATTTTATTTCTAATTCATAATCTTCATCAAATCTGAAATTCTTTTGAACTCCTGATTTAGATAATTCAGAACTGTATATCTTTCTTGTAGGAACCCCATTTATCCTGAAATTACAACTGTTATAATGCTGGTCACAAGCAATAAGATGAATTGCATATGTTTTGTTGTTTATATTAAGGCCCTTGATATTTTTATTAACAGCTCCAACCTTCATATCAACAGGAGCAGTTTCACTAATTCTACTAAACTCAATATCTGAGAAATTATTGTAAACCTCAAGATATTTTTTCTCAAAGTTTCTGTCATAATTTAATATATCACCATTATACACCTTTGCCAATCCTTCTTTTATTGTGATGTTTGTATCAACAATTGTTATGGATTGATTGCTTTTATTGATTGGAACAAATTCCTGAACAATAGTTTCATTAATTGTTTGGTTAGTTCCTGTTTCTTTAACAACAGGCTCAGAAATATCTTCTGTTAGGTTTTCTGTTTCATTTGTACTTATATTTATTGGCTCTGTTTCATTTATTGTTTGATTAATACTTTCATTTAAAATGGTGTTATTCACAGATGTTTCATTGGAACTAATATTCAAAGTTTCATTCATAGAGATATTAATCTTAGTTTCATTTAGAAAAGATTCATTCGATGTAAAGTTAAGAGACAGATTTCCAGAAGAATTATTGGGTGTTTCGTTCAAAGCAACAACAGAGACAAAAGCTACAGAACCAAGTAAAAGAAATAAAATAGATATTAAGCTTAATTGATTATTACGATTCATTGTCGTAAATACACCCCAATAATTAACAATACTTAAACTACTATTTATAATTTTTCTAAATTTTTCCGGAAGATCTCCGACGAGAAATAGTGTGTTTCAAAGAACAAACTCCAAAGTCAGTTAAGCTTTAATCAGGAATCAAAGCAGTTCATTCAGATCTTTATACTTGTCCAGCATATCAAGATCTTCTGCAACAGGCTTGTATGTGATGAATCCTTTGTATGTGTTGATTCCTTTTGCCAGTCCTTTATCCTTAACTGCTTCCCCAAGTCCTTTTGCCAGCTTAAGTGCATATGGTAATGTTGCTTTTGTTAATGCAAGAGTTGATGTTCTTGGAAAAGCTCCTGGCATGTTTGTGACACAGTAATGTATAACTCCATGTTTTTCAAAAACAGGATCTGAATGTGATGTTGGTCTTGAGGTTTCAACACAACCACCTTGATCAATAGAAACATCTGCAATAAAAGAGCCTTTTTTCATTGTTTTTACCATTTCTTCTGTGACTACTTTTGGTGCTTTTCCTCCTGCTATTAGAATTCCACCGACAACAATATCTGCATCTTTGATTGCTTCGGCAATAGCCTCTTTTTTTGTCTCAATAACTTTTACTTTATCGCTCTCAAGATGTTTTAGTTTGTCAGGATTTCTTGTTGTGATTGTAACATTTGCTCCCAATCCAGTTGCTATTTCAAAAGCACCCATTCCAACTGTTCCTGAACCAAGTATTAGAACATTTGCTGGAGGGGTTCCTGGAACACCACTAATTAAGATTCCATTTCCACCATTAAACTTTGCAAGATAATTAGCTCCAAAAAGAACTGCCTCTCTTCCAGACACTTCGCTCATTGGTTTAAGTAAAGGAAGCTTTCCATCCTCATCCTCAACTGTTTCATAAGCAACTGATGTGGTTTTCTTATCAATAAGAGCTTCAGTCAGCTCTTTGTAAACACCAGAAAGATGAAAATAAGTATAAACTATTTTGCCTTCTGTAAAATATTGAAGTTCTTCTGTAAGTGGCTCCTTGACTTTCATAACCATGTCAGAATTCCATGCATCATCCTTTGATACAATTTTTGCTCCTGATTCTTCATATTCCTCATTAGGAAAACCACTATTCAATCCTGCATTTGTTTCAACAAAAACATCATTGCCTGCATCAACAAGTGCTTTCGCTCCTTCAGGTGTTAACCCAACCCTGTTTTCATTGTCCTTTATTTCCTTTAAAACACTAATTTTCATTTTTAGAACCTTCAAAAAGAACTTAAAGGTATTATTTAAATTTATTTAATTCCTAGAGTTTTATTTGTCATCTTTATTGACTTTTCAGCATCCTCAAATCCCATCATTGCTCTTATGCAATCAATATTCTCTGGAACAACATCAGATTCCTGATGTATTGCTTGGATAAAGAATAATTTATTTTTTTCTGCACCTATTGCCTCTTCCCATAAGCATATTTCATACATGTCTCCCCTGTTTCTTCCTAAATCACGTGCAAACTCCATTATCTCTGCTGTTGATCTCACTCTTTCAGCATTCCTCACAACTCTTACCCTTGTTGTGTTTTTCAGGAGATCAATAACCTCTTCAGTTGTTGGCTTTTTTTTCAAATCTACTATCACGCTATGCATGTGCATTAATGTTGATGAAACACTCATTGCTGTTGTAAAAATGTTTAGATCATGCAACACAGTCCGAACATCAGGACCGTGATGTGATGGCATCTCAAGCACAGGCACTATTGCGTTTATTGGACCATGAAATATATCACCCGGATCTGCTCCTCTTCTAACCATTGTTGCATGCACATCTGTTATTCCATATGCTTTGTCTATTGCACCAAGAGTTCTGGAAAGCCCTGTTGTATTGCAGCTCACAACCCTAACATAATCCTTGTTCATCGCTTCACTATAATTGCATTGTGCAACAAAGGATACTTCTGCAACATCTGGCTTTTCGCCTCCCTGAAAAATCGCTTTTATTTTGTTTGGAATATAATACTTCTCTTTGTTCTCTTTTCCATGTGGTTTTGGACTACAGTCTATAACAATATCAACAGAGTTGAGAAGGTCATCAAAATTGCCTGCCAGCTTTATGTTATTTTCCTCAAATAATTTTTTATCACATATATTAAAAATAGGTATCTTGTTCATATTGGCAACTTCCATTCTAAAATTATAAGAGTTTCCTGTAACTCCAACAAGCTCCATATCATCTTGTAGCATCACTGCATCAGCAACTCTTTTTCCTATTGTACCATAACCCACTATCCCTACTTTTATCTTGTCCAATATAATCACCTGTTTAGTTCTTCCCTTACAATCGCTGCCATGTTTTCAGACTTGAACGCCTTAAAGAATTCTTTTGCCTCTTCATATGATTTTTCTTCTATTTCTTTTTCAGTTTCATCAGATATTGAGTATATCTCATCAAAATATTGCTTTATTGATTTCTTGCCAAAAATTCCAAATATTTGGTCATTATTCTTCAATCCTTTTTTCTCAGCATCTTCTTTAAAAGTTGATATTGTCCATTCATACATTTTTTTGTAGAGTTCTGGTTCTCTATTTTTCAACACATCAAAAAACAGATTCTGCCAGAATGTTCCAACATTTCCCTTAATAATATCACCGTGTGGGAATTTTTCATGAATCAACTCTCTTGGAGTTCCTGTTATACCATGCTGTGCGATTCTTACATTAAGATTATTATCTTTTAGAGCTTGTACAATTTCTTTTGTTCTTTTTATGTCTATTGAGATCTGCTCAATAAGATTTCCATCATCATCATATCTATTGCCATGTGCAGAGCCGTTTGATGTTGCAAGAATTTGTGGATTCATATCTGCTTCATTAAGTGCCTTGACAAAAGCAACTGCTTCTTCTGGTGTTGTTAATATCATTCCTTTATCATCTTTTCTTCCTATCTCTCCTACTTCAACCTCAAACCCAAACTCTCCTTCTTTATTTTCTTTTATGAATCTTGCAATCTCAATTGTTGCTTTTATATTTGGAGCTAATTCTTCTTCAACTGTTTTACCATCAAAATTGAATAAATGAGAAGCATCAATCGCAAAGCTTGTAAATCCTGCATCTATCTGTGCCTGAACAAGCTCTTTTGTTTCCTCAATATCTTCCTGGTCTCCTTTTTTTACCCCAATATGATCTGCATGAAGTGCCCATATATCAAACCCAACTTCTTCTGCTGCTTCACCTATATTTTTGCTGTAATCAGCAGGAGTCATTCCTGTATAACCTCTATTTAGATCGCTTTCAGATCTTGCAATCTCAAATAACACAGGAGCATCCAGATCTTTTGCAGCTCTGAAGATTCCTCTTGCAACTCCTTTTGTTATTCTAAGATTGCATGCCATAACTATACATTCCTGATTTGCTAAAGAATTGAATATTATGGATCCTGGTATTGGTTTGCAATTTTGCATATTATCATCCATGTTCTTTGTATTATTATAATTTATGTAAAGCATCTATAAATCTTATTGTTTTTGTTTTCTGTCTCATAACAATAGAATGTGTCTTTGCGCTATCTTTTGTGAATGTAATACCTTTCAGCAAAGGACCATCAATAACACCTGTTGCAGCAAACATTATTTTATCCCCTTTTGCAAGATCCTCAGTCATGAATTTTTTATCAAAATCTTTTATTCCCATTTCTTTTGCTCTCTTCTTTTCTTCCTGATTTCTAAAATTTAATCTTCCCTGTATCTCTCCTCCTAAACATCTTAATGCTGCAGCTGTTATTACTCCTTCTGGAGCAGCTCCTATTCCCATAAGCATATCAATGCCAGAGTAATCAAGAGAAGGTGCAACACCTCCTGCAATATCACCATCTGTTATAAGTATTATTCTTGAGCCAGCATCTCTTATATCATCTATTAATTTTTCATGTCTTTCCCTATCCAAAACAATCACAGTAACATCCTCAATGTCCTTGTCAAGGGATTCTGCCACTATCTTAAGATTTTTTTCAACTGAGAAATCAAGATTAACTTTTCCCTTTGCTTTTGGGCCAACAGCTATCTTATTCATATAAGTATCTGGGGCTCCAAGCAGACATCCTTTTGGAGCTGCTGCTAAAACAGAGATTGCGTTTGGTCTGCCATAAGCAACACTGTTTGTGCATTCAAGTGGGTCAACAGCAATATCAATCTCAAGTCCTTTTCCTGTTCCAACTTTTTCTCCTATAAAGAGCATTGGAGCTTCATCTCTCTCACCTTCACCAATAACAACTCTTCCATTAATATCTATAGAATTAAATCTCTTTCTCATAAGGTCAACAGCAGCCTGGTCAGCTGCTTTTTTATCTCCTTTGCCAACCCAGTGAGCTGAAGCAATTGCTGCCTCTTCTGTCACTCTTACAAATTCCAAAGCAAGATTTTTATCCATTTTATTTTCCCAACATAATCATCATATTTTATCATATGAAATTCGGTTGCTTATTTAAATATTTCGATTATCATACTTTATCATACAAAAACAAAATATTTAAATAAAGGGCATGTTCTCCACTCAGCATGAAAGAGAGAGTTACCTTAACATTGGATACAGATGTTCTGAATCAGGTAGATAGAAAAATAAATGGGCATGAGATAAAAAATAGAAGCCATGCTGTTGAATTGTTGCTTATGAAAGCAATGGGAAAGCATGTGCCAAGCAAAGCAGTTATTTTGGCAGGCGGAAAAGGAACAAGATTAAGACCAATAACTTATGAGACACCAAAAGCATTATTGCCGATTCATGACAAAACATTAACAGAGCATCTTTTTGACCTGTTCAAGAAGTATGATATAAGAGATATAATAATGGCAGTTGGACATCAAAGAGACAAAATAATGAAGTTTTATGAGGATGGATCAAAATTTGGTGTTAAATTAACATATGTTAAGGAAAAAGAACCATTAGGGACAGCAGGCCCAATAAGAGCTGCAAGAAAACTCTTAACAGAACCTTTTATTGTATCAAATGGTGATGAGCTCAAGAATATCAACCTAGAAGAGATGTATAAATTTCATAAGAGCAATAAGGCATTAGTTACAATAGCATTAACAACTGTTAGTGATCCTTCTTTGTATGGAGTTGCAAAGCTTTCAGGTCCAAAAATACTTGAGTTTGTTGAAAAGCCAAAAAAAGAGGATGCTCCAAGCAAACTAATTAATTCAGGATTTTATATTTTTGAACCAGAGGTTATAGATTATATTCCTAAAGGATTCTCAATGTCAGAAAAAGATATTTTCCCAAAGCTTGCTGCTGAAGGAAAATTATTTGGATATCCTTTTTCCGGCCAATGGTTTGATACAGGAAACATAAAAAGATATGAAAGAGCGCTAAAAGAGTGGAGAGATATAAAATGAAGATTAATCCTTTTGTTTTCAGAAATTATGATATTCGTGGAATAGTAGATGAAGATTTAGACTCCAAAAAAGTTGAAGCTATTGGTAAAGCATATGGCACTCTTTTGCGCCGCAGAAAAATTCGTCAGGCTGTGATGGGAAGAGATTGCCGTTTAAGCGGAGAGGAGTTTCAGGCTGCCTTTACTAAGGGTTTAACAGCCATGGGAATAGATATTATTGATTTGGGGATTATTATGACACAGATGATGTATTATGGTCAGTATAGATTTCAAACAAATGGTGGAGTCATGATTACTGCTTCACATAACCCTTATAATTTTAATGGATTTAAACTGGGGGTTGGTTTTTCCCTGACTACAGGTCCAGAAGAAGTGCAGGAGATAAGAAAAACAATAGAAAAAGAGAGTTACTTTAAATCAGAAGAAACTGGCAAGGTAGTAAAAAAAGACATAACAGAGGATTATTATAATGATGTTTTGAAAAGAGTGAAATTAAAGAAAAAATTCAAAGTGGTTGTTGATTCCCGCCATGGCACAACTGGTATGTATGTTCCAGAAATTCTAAAACGGGCAGGATGTGAGGTAATCGGCAGAAACTTAAAAGTAGATGGCAGTTTTCCAGCTGGAACGCCGGATCCTACTGATGAGAAATTCATGCTCCAATTGGGCAAAGTTGTTTTAGAGGAAAAAGCTGATTTTGGAATAGCATTTGATGGAGATGGAGACAGAATTGGTGTTGTTGATGAAAAAGGACGCATTTTATGGAATGATGTGTTGGTAGCTATTTTTGCAAAAGAAATACTTGAAAGATTCCCTGGATCAAAAATTATTCACAACACATTATGTTCACAGGTAGTGACAAAGGTTGTTAAACAATTTGGGGGTATCCCAATAATATGGTTAACAGGACATGCATTTATTAAATCTAAAATTGCTGAAGAAGGGGCGGCTTTTGGAGGAGAACTATCCGGTCATTTCTTTTTCAATGACAATGCTTATGGGCATGATGATGGCTCTTATGCTGCTTTAAGAGTATTGGAATACTTATCTGACAAAAACTTAACCTTAAGTCAATTATATGAAAGTTTTCCTAAGTATATATCCTCACCTGAGGTAAAAATAGGTTGTCCTGACAATAAAAAAGCCATAGTGATTAAAGATTTATCTAAAAGATTTAAAGCTGATTTTCCAAATGCAAAAATTACTGATGATACTGTAATTCCTGGAGATGATGGAACAAGAGCTGATTTTAAGGATGGAATGATGATTTTTCGTTATTCACAAAACGGGCCTTATATCACTATAAAATTTGAAGCTAAAGACCAGAAAACATATGATGAAAGAAAAAAATATGTCAGGGAAATGCTGAAAAGCTATCCGGAAATGATATGGACAGACCAGTTATGTGTTAACCTAAATTCCTTGAATTAATTTTGCAGTATTAAATCTCTAAGTTTCTCTTTTAGATTTATATTAGTTCCGAAAAAATGTTTAGAACCTCTTGTAATTTTTTCCTCTTCTAAATCAGATACATGACCACCTGCTTCTCTTACTATAACAATTCCTGCAGCAACATCAACATATTTGGTTGTTCCTGTTAAATCAAAAAATCCATCAAATGCACCTTGCGCTAGATAACACATTCCCAAAGAACCAAGACCAAAAGCTCTCACTCTGAATGTTTCAGTTATTACTCTGTTAAGTCTCAACAATGCATTCTCTTTATCATTTTTTGAGAGGTGATGTATTTTTGACATATCAAGATAAATAAAAGCATGATCTAATCTGTTTGTTTCTGATATCATAATTTGTTTGTTATCAAGGTAAGCCCCACCATCTTTGTATGCATGATAAACTCGGTTTGTTGATGGGTCAAAAACAACACCCAACACAAGCTCATCTTTATATTGTAATGCTATAGATACTGTAAAAAGAGGCACATTCTTCATATAATACTTGGTTCCATCAATTGGATCCAATACCCATAAATAATCTGATTTTTTTTTCAAGTCTCCGATTTCTTCAGAAAGAATATTATGGTTTGGATAAACCTTATGGATTTCTTTTATCAGAAACTTCTCAATTTTTAAATCAATATTTGTACAAAAGTCCTGCTTATCTTTTTTCTCTGTAATTTTGATTTTATCCTTGGAATCAAGAAGTATTTTTCCAGACATCTTGGCCAAACGAATAGCCAAAGTTTCTGCTTGTTTTAGATCTATCATATTATTAAGTTTGGGGGTTTTTGTTTATTAATGTTTGTTTTTGATTTCTTCATAACTTATTTTTGAATAAAATTCATTGTTTTCTGCATCTGCAATGCTCCAATGTCCTGGCTGTCTCTGGATTCTGAGATTAATGTGGGATACATTCCAAATTCATCTATTAATTCTCCAAATGGAGGGAAAACAGGAAAAACATTCTTCTCAATTACTGCTCTGTGCTTTCTCTCTCCTTTTTCATTGAATTCAACAGGGTAAAAATGACAATGAAGATTTTTTAATATCTTTTTTCCCAATCTTTTTTCAATCTCTTCTAATATTTCTCTAAAATCCTGTTTCCTCATTAACGAACCACCATCTCTTGCATGAACATGTCCAAAATCAATGCATGGAAGGCACTCAGTGCTTTCACATATTGTTATTACCTCATCAACGCTTCCTAATTGGGATTTTTTCCCCATTGTTTCTGGATACACAAAAACATTCTTTGGTTTATCCTTCTCAACAATCTTCATGTTTTTTATGAATTTATTTATATCCTTTCCAAACCCTGGATGAAGTATAACTTTTTTTGAACCCATAATATCTGAGAGATGAAGTGTTTTTATGAGTTCTTTTATTGAATTTTTAATCACTCTTTGTTTTTCACTTGTCAGCACAACATAATATGGCCCATGAACTGATAATTGAACATCAAATTTTTTTGCCTTTTTTCCAAATGTAAGAGCATCCTCTTCCTTCATTCTTGCTCCATAAGTCATTAATCTTTCATAAGAATTTAATCCAATGCTGTTTATCCATTCAGGAGCATTCATTCTATCTTTTCCATATTCTGACTTGAAGAAATTAGGAGGATTTCCAGATGTGCCATATTTTATTTTCATATCTTATCTTATTCTTATTAATTATAAAAAGATTACCTTTATTAATCAATATATTTTCTTTTTTTCTATGAAGACATTGTTTATTGAAGCAAGATACAAGAAAATAGTGATGTTACCTAAAAAAGTTGTAGATAAACTGCCGAAAAAGATATGCTTTTTTACAACAGTGCAGTTCATGGATTCTGTTGACCCAATAATAAAACAGTTAGAGAAGGCTGGGAAGAAAGTTATTACTGCTAAATCCAGGCATTCATTTCATGATGCACAGATATTGGGATGTGGGATTGAGCCCATTAAGCAAGATGTTGATGCTTTTCTGTATTTAGGAGATGGGAATTTTCATCCAAGAGCATTGCTAATAGATAATGATAAACCGTTTTACTGCTTTGAGCCATTTGGAGGAAAGTTCTTTAGATTAGACAACAAAGAGATTGAAAAAATTAAAAAGAAGAAAAAGGGTGCTTTGTTAAAATTCTTGTCTTCTGATAATATTGGTGTTATCACAACAACAAAGCCAGGCCAAAACATGATGAGAGCATCATTTGCTATTGAGGATGATTTTCCAGACAAGAGATTTTATTATATAATGTTTAACACAATTGATTTTTCTCAGTTAGAGAATTTTCCTTTTATTGAATGCTTTGTAAACACAGCATGTCCAAGAATGGGTTATGAAGATATTGATAAAGTAACAAAACCAATGATAAATATTGATGATATTCCTTTTCCTAAGAACAGCAAGTTTAAGAGCTACTGGAAAAAATAAAAATCCAAAAGTTATTTAAAACAAATTGAATTCTGAGTTAGAATGGCATTCGTTAGAAAACCTTACAGACCGCAGACAGAGGAAGAGATAGCTGAAGAGATAAGAAGAGTCAAATTTCCAAGAGGAAACCAAACATTTGGAATTCTAGAGCAAAGAGTTGGTGGAAGTAGGTCAAAAGTAAGGTGCCTAGACGGGAAAAAAAGAATCTGTAGGATTCCTGGAAGATTGAAAAGAAGATTATGGGTAAGAGAAGGAGATCTTATTCTTGTAGAGCCATGGGAATTTGGTGGAGATGAAAAGGGAGACATTATTTTCAAATATAAGAAGAATCAAGTTAATTTCCTTAAGAGGAAAGGACATTTAGACAAGCTGGAAGAATTTGAAGAGTTCTGATACTACTCTAGAATAGAAATATTTAAATAATATTAGTAATTAATTATTATATATGATGTGGGGGAAATATTTTTTAAGAGTATTAATGCTTTCTATAAGCTTTCTTGGAACTGGTTTACTAATTACTGAGTTAGGAGGAACTGGTTATGTTCTTGAGATGCTTTTACTAATAGTTTTGTTGTTTCTTGGGTTTTCCTCTTTTTATGGATTATCAATGGATAGGGAATGGGCAGAATCAATGGCTTCATTTTATTATGCTGTTGTGCTGATTAACCTGATTATTTTAATCTTCCCACTTGAGATCTCATTTTTATACACAGCAACCATAATAGTTTCTGTTATTGGATTTGGGATATCATTAACAGGGCACAGAGATGATGAGTTCTTTGAAGAAGAAGATAAAGAAGTCCAGAAAGAGCTTGAGACATATGAAGGAAGACCAAAAGTTATTGTTGAAGATCTAAAGCCAGCAAAAGTAGTGAGAAAGAGAATGGTTAAGAAAAAGAGTGTAAAAAAAGTAGCAAAGAAAACAGTAAAAAAGAAGCCTGTTAAAAAGAAAGCAGTTAAGAAAAAAGTTGTTAAAAAGCCAGCAAAGAAAAAGAAGTAGTTAAGAATTCTTTCTTATTATCTCATTTATTATTCTTTTTTCCTCTTGTTCATATAATGAATATTTATTCATCTCTTTTTGTTTCTCTCTGATAAGACCTTCTTCAGTTAATCCAAGATAAGAAAGAATATATTCTTTTCTTTCATCTGGTTGGTTAATTATTTTCCCTATAAGCTCTGCTGTTTCATAATGCGCTTCTAACTCATGGTCAATCCATTCTAAGTTTGCTCTAAGATCTTTCAGAGATAATTCTTTCACATCAATATCAAATATATTATACATTGTGCTTTGATACTTGCTCTGTTGCAGGACGTGAAGATTTTCATGCATGAATGTTGCAAAAAACTGCTCCTTGTCTTTTAAGTCTTCAATATCTATTATATTCACTGTTCCATATTCAAAAAATGAACCCTGCACCTTCATTGCTATATCTATGCTTTTAAGATCTACATTGTATTGTTTGTTATCTCCAAGAAACACAAAATCAGCATCATCTCCTGATTTTATAAAATATTTTTCTGTTGGATTGGAATATTTTTCCTCTAACTCAGGAATATTTGTTATAAGAAACTCAATATACTTTAAAACATCTGTTTCAGCCATTTCTTTGCTGAAGTATAATCCATTTTTCAAATGATAAAGATAATTATTGTTTTCTTCTAGAAATTGGTATTTTTCTGTCTGGCTTATCCCAAAAAGCTCTTCCCCATATGGGATATAATAGTCTTCTAACTCAGCATATGCCCCTGAACTCATTATGAGAACTAGGATTACAACTACAGACACAACTAGTCTCATATATATACTAATGAGGATGTTAGTATATAAATATTACGTTTTTGTATACTGGGATAAGAATAAGTGTACCAAATAACAGTAAAAAATAAGATTTATTTGGATTTAGAAATATAAACAACCAGCCAAATAACACCAACAAACAATGCAGAGTCTGCTATGTTGAATGCTGGCCAGAAGCTAAAGTCAATAAAATCAATAACATATCCATAACTTATTCTGTCTATAAGGTTCCCAAGAATTCCACCCAACACTAATCCAACAGGAATATGTGTTTTCTTGGATATTTTGTCATAATAGAACAAGATAAACCCAATAACAACAATTGAGAACCATGCCAATAATGTGGCTTGGTCTTGTAATATGCTAAAAGCAGCTCCTGTGTTTGTGAAATACTTTATCTGCAGAAAACTTGATAATTTTAATGCTTCACCTGAAAAAAAGTTTTTTATTATGAAAAACTTTGTTAGCTGGTCAACTACAAGAATAATAAATGCTGCTAAAATAAGATTTTTTTTCATTAAACTCAATATAAGAATTAATCTATATAAATTTTACCAATGCCTTCTCTTATCAGGTGTTTCTGCCATTCTTTCAATATTTGCTAGTCTCTGGTTAATGCTCTCCATTGACGCCCTGAGTGCGTCTAGTTTGGATGAAATCACTTCTATTTCTTTGGAAATTCTGTATGAATCAACATCTGATTGAGGAGCTGGAGATTGTGGTTGAGGAGCAGTTTGAAAAGATTTATCAGGAGTATCCAGAGAAAAATCTGTTTGATCTGCACCTATTCCTGATGGGGCAGTGGTTTGTGGAGCAGGACCAGTATCACCAAAGCCACCAGCTGAAGGATCAGCAAGAGGATCTGCTGAAGGAGCATCTCCACCAAAAGAATCCATTCCTTTATCTAAACCTAAATCACTAAAGTCATCCTCTTTTTTCCAAAAATTAAGCTTACCAAACAAACCCATAGTATTATCCTTTGTATCTTTCTTTAAAAACTTTTTTATTCTTTCTCGAATGAGGACATCATGTTCTTTGAGACCATTTCATACAAAAATCCTGGAATGGATTTTGCAAGCTTTATTGTTATTGTTTCAGGATATATCATAATATTTCCTTGTTTTAGATGATCAACAATAACCAATGGATTGTCCTTGACAGCATTTCCAAGCATCATTCCAAACAGAATTGGTTTTATATCCAAAGAACCAAACTCATTTTGCATGCTCTGTTTCATAATCTCTGTTTCTGTCTCATCAAAATCCTCTCCTTCTGAAAAATAACCAAGAAGCACACTCATTGGGTCCTCAGCTCTCAAGATCTCAAACACTTGTTCTGATGAGAGTGTTGATCCATCCATATCAATATCCTCTGTTTCAGAAAACATACTAGAGCTGATTACCATCATTTTGTAGTTTCTGTCAATTATCTCTTTATAATCCCTGTTTTTGAAATAAGCCTGCTTATTAATTATCCAATCATCATCAAGGAAAGTAATCCCTTCAAAATCAAATTCTGAGAGCTGCAGTGCAGAGATTATATTTTCTTCATCTTCAAGAATGATAAGATTTGATGATTGGGAAAATTTTTCCCCTATCTCCATAACATCCTGATAAACAAAATACCCAACACCTGCTATTGAAACTATAAACAGAAGAAAAACAAGAAAAATCGAAAACAACACTTTTTTTATAACTTTGAAAATCAGAACAGCTGCAACAAGGAACAACACAAATCCGATTATAAAACTGATATCCAAAACAATCACCTCTTTAGTTTTACCTCAAGCTCATGATTCTTAGAAGCTTGCTTAACCATAGAACTCAATAATAATTCATTCTTTTTATTCAGTTCATCTATAATTAAATCTTTTTTTCTTAACTCATCATAAAAGTATTTCTTTATTCTTTCATGCTCTTTTACAGAAATTGATTTCTTAGTAAATAATTTCATAGAATAAGAATCAATCTAAATAATATAAAAAACTTACTAATTATAGTCTCTCCAGATTTGACTGCATTTAACACATTTCATGAACTTAGTCTCAGGTTCGTCAGAAGCTCTTGTCTGCACAGTCCAGAAATATGCTTCTTTGTTTTTGCACTTTGGGCATTCGACTTGTGTTATTGGGTCTGGTTGGATGTCTTTTTCAACAACCTCTATTTCTTTGGTTTTTTTCACGCTCTCCTTTATCTCAAAACCTCCCTTATCCTTTTTAATATACCCACATGAACAACCCATTACTGTCTTCTTTCCTGTGTTTTTTATTGTCAATATTGAACCACATTTTGGACAAAACATCATATCACCTCACTGTAACCCCAAAACTATTCATAATCTTAACAAATCCAAGCTTTATCCACCCTAAATAAGGAACCCTAAAAACAGCTTTTCCTATTATATAATCACTGTCAAGATTTCTTTCATTAAAATTTATGCCTGCATTATGATCTCCTTTTGTTGTTACAAAATATTCTCCATTCTCTTCCCATTTGTTTATTACTCTATGAATAACAGGAACAGGATTTTTTGTTTGGTAAACAACAACATCCCCTAATTCAATATTTTCTGTGCCATAAACAACCATTATGTCTGCTGTGTTAAAGCCGTTCTTGAATTTGTAGGATTTAAAATCATCTTTTGATATATTATACATTAAATAAAACTCTGCCTGTGGGCATTCTTTATTCCCAGCACACACAGTTGTCTCTGAGTTCCACCAATCATCAAAGCTTCCCTCATGCTCCATGCTGCCAGACATCACTGCAACAATTGGATGAGTTGTGCTTAGCACAAACCCCAATCCAGGATAAACAATAAATTTTATCAGAATAAATGCAAGAAGAATATTAACTAACCAACTCCATATTGAGTTATCCTCCCATATAAAATACCATATTTTCTTTAGAATCTTTTTCGTCTCTTTTTTGTTCATGGCTATTTTGTGAAAAAGTAAAACATTAAAAACCTTTGGTTTTTTTAGGTTTACATGGAAAACAAGGATTATTTTGAGGGCATATTGCAATTAAGAAACCCAAATGATGAAGTAGTTGAACATATAAGAGATTCTGTAGAAAAGAAAAAGAACTGTTTTATCTCAAAAGAGGAAAAGGTAAGAGGAGGGATTGACTTTTATTTTTCATCTCAAAGATTTCTGCAAAGCTTTGGAAGAAAATTACACAATAGTTTTGGTGGTAATATAAAAACAAGCGCAAAGATCCACACAAGAGACAAGCAAAAGAGTAAGGATGTTTACAGAGTCAATGTTCTAATTTATCTTCCTGATTTCAAAAGAAGGGATATTATTTTTATTGACAACAGAATAATAAAAGTTCTTAAAATAGGAAAGAGCCTTACTGGTTTTGATATAATGAAAAACAAAGCAACAACAATAAATTATCAAAACAAAAAAACAACATTGATTGATGTGTATGAAACAGAAGTAACCAAAGTGTTTCCTGCTCTGGAAGTATTGCATCCAGAAACATTCCAGAGTGTAGTAGTG
>JABMPP010000088.1 GCA_013202955.1 Candidatus Woesearchaeota archaeon
GGATTGATGCGATCTACATTAAATGCTATAAGAAAGCATCCATTACTAAAGATTGAGCTAATTGTTACTGGAACACATTTTTCAAAAAAATTTGGATACACAGTTAATGAGATAATAAAAGATGGTTTTAAGATACACAAGGTTAAAATTCTTGATGTTAAAGATGAACTCTCAATGCTAAAGTCATTTAGTGAGGGTGTTGTTAGGATATCAAAAGTGTTGAAGAAGATTAATCCTGATATTCTTTTGATTGAAGGAGACAGATATGAAGCACTTTCAGCAACAATTGGTGGAGCTTTTTTAGGTATTCCAATAGCTCATGTTTCTGGTGGTGATGTTTCAGGCTCAATAGATGACTCAATAAGACACTCAATAACAAAATTTGCTGATATTCATTTTCCTGGCACAGATAAAAGTGCTGAGCGTGTGATAAAAATGGGAGAAGACCCAAAAAATGTTTTTATGGTTGGAACTCCAGGGATTGAAAGAAGCAGATTAGGAAAAAAACAGATAATAAAGAAGTTTGGGGATCCAGCAATACTTGTTGTACAGCACTCTGTTACAACAGAGATTCCAGAAGCGGGTTTTCAGATGAGAGAGACAATGAGAGCTGTTTCAGAGCTTGGGATGGATACAATTGTTGTTTATCCAAACTCAGACCCAGGAAGCAAGCATGTTATAAAAGAAATTGAGAAGTATAAAAATAATAAAAACATAAAGGTGTATAAAAATATACCAAGAGATTATTTTCTAGGATTAATGGATAATGTATCAGTAATGGTTGGAAACTCAAGCGCAGGAATAACAGAAGCACCATTATTCAATCTTCCTGTTGTTAATATCGGTTCAAGACAAAAAGGAAGGGAAAGAGCACACAATATCTATGATGTTGGGCATGATCACAAAAAGATTATAGCAATTATTAGGAAAATACTAGACAGAAAAGAAAAAAAATCATCATCACCATATTCTGGCGAGGGAACTCCTGAGAAAATAGCTGAGATACTTTCAAAAGTTAAGTTAAAATGAAACCACACAAAAAAATCGGAGCAGAATTTAATCTTTCATTGGGGGTGATTTTTGGAAAGAATCTTCATAGGCTTAGCAATAAATTTATTTATCTTGCAAGCGGAAGAGATTCACTTGAATTCATTATAAAGAATTTTAATATCAAGGGTGGAAGTGTGTTGTTGCCTGCTTATTTATGCAAAAGTGTTGTAAAACCATTTAAGGATAACAAGCTAAAGACTATTTTTTACAAAGTTAATGAGAACTTAGAGATTGATGTTGATGATCTTGCTGAAAAGCCATATAAAGATGTAAAAGCACTTCTTGTTGTGCATTATTTTGGGGTTATCCAGCCAAACATAAAAAAGATAAGCGATATATGTGGCAAAAAAAATATACTGCTTATTGAGGATATGGTTCAGTCATCAATGACTGAGTATAACCCTCGCGGAGATGTTTTCTTCAACAGCTACAGAAAGATAGTGCCGTTGCCAGACGGCTCATTGCTTGGATACAAATCAAAGCTTGGGAAACAAGTTTACAGAAGATCATTCATGCATTTTGTGTATGTAAAAACAAGATTGCTTGGGTTGTTAATGAATAATATATGCTCATTGAGAAGATTATCCAGGTGGATATATGTTCTTTGTGAAGACAAGCTTATCGCCAACTATAAAAAACCAGCCAGAATGTCATTATTGTCTAAATTCTTTTTGAGAAAGCAGGATTTCAAGAATATTCTGAAAAAAAGAAGAGAAAATTATGATTATTTGCTGAAGAATATCAAGGAAAAAGGATTTAAGGTTTTAATTAAAGAGCTTCCTAAGAATGTTTGCGCTTTTGGGTTCCCAATAATATGTGAAGACAGGGAAAAGATTAAACAGATATTGATAGAGAACAAGATATATCCCCCTGTTCACTGGGAGCTCCCAAAAGAGATCTCCAAAAAACAGTTTCCTGTTTCATATGATGTTTCTGAAAGCATTCTAACAATCCCAATAGATCAGAGATATAATGTTGAGGATATGAAAAGAGTTGTGAAGGTATTGGAAAATGTATAAAACAAAAGTATTAACAACTGAGAACAAGAAATGGAATGAACTAATTGAAAAACTAGACAAAAAAGATGTTTATTATCTATCGGAATATCTTAAAGCATGGGAAGATGAAATTGGAAAACCTGAATTGTTTTTCTTTGGAAACAATAATAATTTTGTGATACATGTATATTTCAAAAGACGAATAAATGATTTAAGTTTTGCTCATTCCTTAAAAGAAGAATACTTTGATATTGTAAGTCCTGAGTATTACAGTGGACCAACAATTCATATTGATGGTGGCAATAAAAAAAATATCTATTTGGGATTCTTCAAAGCATTTGGTGAATACTGCAAAAAAAACAATATTATCTGCGAGTTCACAAGACTACACCCTTTTATCAAAAACTATGATGATTTCGGAGAGGTTATTAATACTGAAAAGGATTATGAACTTGTTTATATTGATTTGAAAAAAGAAATTAGCCAAATATTTGCAGAATTCAAAAAATCAAATAGAAATATAATAAACAAAGCAGAGCGAGAAGGCGTTGTAATAAGAAAGAGCAGAAAAAAAGAGGATATAAAGAAATTTTTTGAAATTTATAATAAGACCATGAATAGAAAAAATGTAAAAACACAATATTTTCATTCGCTTGATTTTTTTGAAGATCTCTTAGAAACTTTAAAGGATAATTCTGCTCTTTATTTAGCAGAATATAATGGTAAAGTTATTGCAGCATCTATATTTTTGTTTGGATATGGGTTTTTTCATTATTTTAGATCAGGAATGGTGAAAGAATATTCAAACTTAGGAGCATCAAATCTAATATTATATAAGGTTATCAAAGAGGGAAAAGAAAAAGGATATAATGTGTTTTCATTAGGTGGGGGAAATGCCGCAAATGATGGAATATTTAAATTTAAACAAAGCTTTTCTAAGGATACAACATTTTTTTATTACTACAAAAAAATTCATGATCAAGAAATTTATAAAATGCTTGAAAAAATTTATAAAGAAAAAGAAAATCAAATTATAGAAGATTTTTTCCCGATTTACAGAAGTAAGATATGAGGTGTAAAATATGAAAATATTAGTTATAGCTGCACATCCAGATGATGAAGTGTTGGGTTGTGGAGCAACAATTGCAAAACATGTAAAAGAAGGAGATCAAGTGTATATATGCATTGTAAGTGAAGGTGCAAGTGCACAATATGATGATCCAGAAATGATTGAAGTACGAAAAAAGGCCGCACAAAATGCAGCAAAAACAATGGGTGTAAAAGATGTATTTTTCCATGGTCTGCCAGATACTAAACTAGATAATGTGCCTTCTTTAGAGATAAATAAAATCCTGGAAAAGCACATTAGAGAAATAAAGCCAGAAATTGTTTATACTCATGCAAAAGAGGACAACCATATAGATCACTCTATTATTTTTTCTTCTACAAAAGTTGCAGTAAGGCCTATAAAATGTGGTTTTATAAAAAAAGTATTGGCATATGAAGTGTTAGGATCAACAACAAATGAATTTATACCAAATTATTTTGTTGATGTAGAAAATTTTTTTGATGTAAAGAAGAAAGCCTTTGAATTTTATAAGAGTGAGATGGGGGACTTTCCCCACCCTAGGTCATTCAAAGCATTAGAAACTCTTGCTAAATATAGAGGAATAAACTCGGCTTTTAAAAAAGCAGAAGCATTCAAACTAATATACCAAAGGTGTAACAAATGATAATAAAAATAGCTGACAAAAAAGTAGGGGAAAATAACCCATGCTTTATAATAGCTGAGGCTGGTGTAAATCATAATGGTAATTTAAGATTGGCAAAAAGCTTGTTAATGGTGCAAAAATGAATATTGTTTTTTTATCTGCAAACAAATTTGGATATGAAGTTATCAAGGAAGTTATAGCTATGGATAAAAAGGCAATTAGTGCAGTTATTACTTTAAATGATTCAGCAAAAACTATAATGTACGATAAAATTGATTCAAAAAAGTGGGATGAATTGGGAATAAAAATATATCGTATTGAAAATATAAATGATGAAATTGAATTATTGAATGAGATAAACCCTGATTTAATTATGATGTGTGGTTGGAGACAGATTATAAATGAAGATTTATTGAAAATACCAAAAGAAGGAGTAATTGGTTTTCATCCAACATTGTTACCTATTGGAAGGGGACCAGCACCAATAATAAACTCCATACTGAATAATTTTACAGAATCAGGATTGACAATGTTTTATGTTTCTGGTGGTTTGGATGATGGTGACATAATTGATCAAGAAAAATTCATAATTGAAGATTCTGATCATGCTTCAGAAGTCTATGAAAAAGTAATCATGGCAGGAAAAAGTTTAATTAAAAATAATTTTGAAAAAATACTTTTAAAAAATCTTTTAAGAACAAAGCAAGATGAGAATAAGGTAACTGTTTTTGAAAAACCTTCTTTAGCAAATAATGAAATTAATCTGAATGATTCAATTGAAAAAATATATTCACAAATAAAAGCACTTTCTAAGCCATATAAAGGGGCATATGTAAAAAAAGATGGAAAAAAACTCATAATATGGAGGGCTGAACTTCAAAAATGAGAAAAATAACAATTTTGATAGGAACAAAAGCAGAATATGGTTTACTCAAGCCAGTGATGCTTGTAATTAATAAAGATCCAGATTTGAACCTCGAAATTATTTCTACTGGGGTGCATCTATCCAAAAAATTAGGTTACACTCATGATGAAATAATAAATGATAGATTTTCTAATGTTCATAAAATTGAAACAGGTCATGAGGAAGAATTAGGATATAATATGGGTAAAATAATAGGAGATGAAGTTCAAATGGGTAGTCATTGTTCAATATATAGTGTTAGTACAATCGATGACAATGAAGGAAAAGTAATATTAAAAA
>JABMPP010000089.1 GCA_013202955.1 Candidatus Woesearchaeota archaeon
GAAAAAAGAGTTTAAAATTGGAAAAGAAATCTAATTACTTTTTCGCAGAAAAAGATTATCTGTCCGAAGGACTAAAAGCCCCCTCTTAATAAATTTCTTTTACAAAGTAAAAGTCAATATGTGCGTAGCACCTGGACTCCCCCTCTTTTGTTTCTTTTTTTAAAAGAAAAATGCGATTTAGACTAGTGAAAATTTAATTGCGTATAATCCGTGTTAGTTTCGTTTTCTGTTACGAAGTTCCGGAAACCTGCGTCCGCAGAGTCGAGAATGAGTCCGTATTGTTGAGAGCATACAATATATTAGTTAAGAAAATTAAGGGGCGGAATTTTGTAGAAACATATTTAAAGTTTAAGTTATATAACTTATTAATATGAGAGGAAGTCAATGGTTTGTTTTAAGTGGAGGATTTTTTATTATTTTCCTTTATTTTTATCGGCTTTGGTCAGCAGTCATTCCTTGTGATCAATATTGGCTTAATAAACTTGTAGAACCAAACAATGCTTATATTTATTGTATTGTTAAACATACAGTTTATGGTTCTGTATTTCAAATTGCATTTATCTTTGCAATTTTGTTTTTAATTTGTGGTTGGATAGAACACAGAGCAGAAAAAAGGAAGAAATAATAACAAAATTAGGTATCTACTTAAGGCTTGTAAAAAATATTCTTTGAATTAAAATAAAATTCCGCCCCATTCTATTTTTTAGGACTCATTCTCGATTGCAACTAACCTTTTTTATGCGAAAAACGCTGAATTTCTCAGTTTTAAGGCTTGAAACTTGCTAATTTTGTTATTTGAATCCAAAAAAGTGTTTGTTTTTTTAGTTGTAACATTTAACTCTTATCTTCCAGCTTAGCTTTTTCAACAACCAATGTTGCAGCACTTCCATCTTGTTTTATTGAGGATTTCTTTATAATTATCTTTTTGTTAAATATAGGACCATTTAAAACCAATGTTTCAAATTCTCCTCCTTCTCCTGCTATATTAATACCAATCTTGTCATTTAGCTCAGAAAGTTTATCTACCATCTTGTTATCAACCTTCTTATTCAACCATGATTTATCCAGCCCTTCTGCTGCCACTTTTGTCATAATAAACTCAAACCCTTCTTTTAGAACTTCTCTCATCTCTGTTTCCTGGTTCATGTGCCATAATGGTGAGAATATCTTTAATGACAATGAATCACAGATCTTCTCAACTCTGTCTCTTTGATAGCTTGAGAACAATGCACCTGTTATGATTCCTTCAATCTGATACTGATCTTTTGCTTTTTTAATAGCTTTTTCTAGATCTCTTAATTCATATTCTTTTTTTCCTTTTGTTTTCTCAGCTATTAATGGAATCCCTAAAGATTCTGACTGCAACTTAACTAATTCTATTGTTGGTGTGTGAAACATATAAGAATCCTTGTTTTCGCTTTCAACTGTTATCAAACAATCAACAGAATAATTCTGCTTTAGCATTGTATGCATTGAGTATATGCTATCTTTTCCAGAGCTTATCAAAGCGCCTAACTTGAGATTGTGGTTTGGATAAAATGTTCTAAGATATTCTGATTTCTTCTCAAATTTATTCCTCTTCTTCAATTTTTCAATTGCTTTGTGAAAATTTGAACCATATTGAGCTGCTTTTTTTCTTCTGAACGCAAACTCATCTTTTAACCCAAGACTTTTTGCAACAACTCTTAGGATGTATTTTTCATAATCCTCAAATAATTTGAGCTTTCCAGGAATTTTTAATGAATACTCAACAAGATTTTTATCTAAGAATGGAACTCTTAGCTCAATATTATTATGCATTGTTACAACATCATCCCTGTATAAATCCCTTTCATACATCTTTAATAATCCTGAAATACACTCTTTGTTTATGTTGTAAGATTCTTTATGTCTGTGATATCCTGCAAATATTTCTTCACTTCCCAGACCAGAAAATAAAACTTTGCATTCATCTTTTTTTGCCTGTTCACAAGCTACATAAAATGTTAGTGCAACACCAGCTTTCACAACATTAGAGTCTTCTATCAGCGGAACAACCTTTTTCAGATACTTCTCAACATCTGATAATTTTATTTTTATTATTTTAAGTTTAAGTCCAAAATCTTTTGCAGCTTTTTTAGCAAATCTAAGATCTTCTGGCTCTTTTAGGCCAGGGTCATCCAGCACAGCAGTATAACATGTAAATTTTTGTCCTAATTTTTTTAATATAACCGCAAGAACAGTTGAATCAACCCCTCCTGAAAACAATATCCCAAACCTTCTTTTAGGGATTCTTTTTGATACTGCTTGTTTTATCAATAATTCCAATTTTCTGCTTATAACATCAACCCCTTCTTTATGCTCAGGCTTTATTGAGAAGAATCTCCTTTCAAAAAAACTTAATTTATCATTTTTCAAATCATATTCCAGAATCTTTCTTGGGTTCAACTCATTTATGTTTATTAATCCTAATTTTTCAAGAGCTTTTTTCTCAGAAGCAAAATAAAACCCATTTGAATGTGAATACCAAACAGGCTTTATACCTATTATATCTCTTGCAATTGTAAGCTTATTATCTTTTACAAAAGCAAATCCATAAACTCCATCCAGTTCATCTAATATCTTAATCCCTTTTTTTTGTACAAGTCTGAACAACATCTCAGAATCATTTCTTGCACCAAGCTTATATTTTTCATCCAGCTCTTTCCAGTTATATATCTCACAATTAGAGGCAAAAACATCTTTATCTTCTAATGGTTGCTTAACTCTCCCAACAATTGAATGCAGACAATGTCCAAGAGAGAAGTTCTTTCCTTCATAAAACCCTGTTCCATCCTTCCCTCTATCTTGAAGCACCTTTATTCCTTGCTTTACTAGTTTTAATGAGTTTTTCTTGTTAAACACACCAATTATTCCGCACATATTGATTAGTTATCCATTCTTTTTTAAAAATCTGTTGGAAGAAAAACTTTTTATAGCTTGAAATCATCTATAAAATATGGAAAATAAAGTTTGTAAGAGGGGGCATCCAAAAGTATATTGGCAAGGCAGAGATTTTTGTCCAGTTTGTGCTAAATCTGATGCAGTGTTTAAAGTAAAGGAAAAACTAACAACAGATAATATTAATGGGAATGCTCCAAGTGTGTTTGTTGGGCATTATGGCTATCCAAAATTGAATGTTGGAATTCTAAGTCCAGCTGAAAAAGTGGATGACGCGTTTTTATATGATGCTCCAAGAATATGGGGTTCTGAAAACTTTGAGATACCAAGGCTTGTTGATTTAAGATCCTCTCTTCTAAATTCCAGATTCCAGATAAATGTGAAAGAATCAAACAAATTCCTTGATATTACACAAGAAGTGAGCATGGCATCCAAGCCAGTTGATGTTGAGATAAATCTAAAAGAAAAGCCAAAATTCAGATTAAACTTAGATCCTTTTACAGCACCAACAGGCCCAAGAGGAACAATAGTGAAGGCAGATATAACTTCTAATCCAAAAATAAGCCATAAAGTGGATAAGGTTGTGGATGATATTGATCTTAAAGCTGTTGGAGGAATAAAATATCTGTATAAATCAGGATTTGATGAAAATTTTCTTACAAAATTATTATCAACAGCAAGCATGGGACTAAAAAAGAACAGAAAATTGGTTCCAACAAAATGGTCAATAACAGCAGTAGATGACCAGGTAGGAAAGCTGAAGATCCAGGAAATAAAAGACTACAATCATATTGATTACTGTGCTTATTTTGGAAACTATCTTGGAAATTATTATATTATAATGTTCTTCCCAGATGCCTGGAGCTATGAATTGTTTGAGACATTTGCGCCTAAAGGATACTGGAATGAAACAGCAGAAATAAAATACACAACAGATTATGAAGGATATGAAGGAAGAAAAGATTATGTGCATGAAACAGCAGGTGGTTATTATGCTGCAAGGCTTCCTATTCTTGAGAGACTTTCAAAATTAAAAAGACAAGGAAGTGTGCTGTGCTTAAGATTCATCACAAATGAATATGCTGTTCATCTGGGAGTTTGGGTTGTAAGAGAGGCAACAAGAAAAGCAATGAAATCAACCCCAATCTTTTTTTCAGACAAAGAGCTAATGCTAAAATACGCAAAAGTACTTGTAAAAAGAAAATTCAATTATGATATAGATAATCTTCTCAGAAAAAGCATTCTGTTAAAACAAATAAAAGAACAAAGAAAAATAAATGAGTTTTTTTAATTATATTTTATTTGATCAACCTGATTTTTTAAACTTCTTTTGGCTTTTTTGAGGCTTTCAGGAGTTATTTTTTTTAATTGATCCAGATTAGCAAGATTAAAATGCCATTTTCTCTCAATTTTTTTTCTTTTTTTGTCATATATTTTTTTATAATATTCATTCCATTCTTTTACATCTGAAAACCATTCCTTGATTATCTGTGTGCTTATATTACCATGGCCCTGTTTAGCAAATTCTTCTATTCCTGTCTGGATACTATCACACTTTTTGTATATCCCATGCAATCTTGTTTTCCCCCAGAATGTTTTCCCAGAATTTTCATAAAATGTTTTCAAAAACTCCCACATATACCATATCTCATTTAACATGACTTTGATTTCTCCTAATCTTTTCTCATTTTCCTCTCTTTCTCTTTTGTCAAACATTGCTGGGAGTGGATTCTCCATTTTTACATCACCTTTATCTTATTCTTATAATCATTTAATTCTTTAATAAATCTTTTGGAGATGTTTGGGAGATGTGAAACTTGTGTTCTGAATATCTCTGCTGTTTTTTCAAGAGTATCTCCTTTGAACTCTTTGGTTGATACTAATTCCAATGTTTTCAAATCAATCTTCTTGTTCTTTTTTACTGCTTTTTTTGCTATTCTCCATTTATCAAACAATTCTTGTGCTCTTGCAGGAACTTGAGAAGATTTTACACCAAGTATTTTCGCTGTTTCTTCAATAATTGATCCTTTTTGCTCTTTGAATTGCTCTGCAGCCCCACCAGCAGTAAATGTTAATCTAACAATACCATCCTGTATTTTTGTGCTTTTGGTTAATTTTATCTCTCCTGCCTCAGATGTGTTGTTAAGATGAGTTCCTCCACATGCCTCAATATCAACTCCTTTTATATCCACAATTCTGAGATTCTTACCAGGAACTGCCCCTCCTTGGTAAATTCTAACACCAAACTTTTTCTCAGCATCACCTCTTGCATAGAATTTCTTTAAAACAGGAATCTTTGAGTTTACAATCTTGTTTGCTTCTTTTTCAATCTTCTTAAGTGCATCATCTCCAACACTTTCATAATGAGTTATGTCTAAAGTTGATTTTTCAGTTGTTTTTTTAGCTCCTGCCTGATTGATATGATTTCCAAGCACTCTTTTTGCTGCAGCATTCACAATATGTGTTGAGGTGTGGTGCTGTGCTAATTGTTTTCTTCTGGCTAAATCAATCTTTACCTTTACATTATCACCAGTCTTAAACTTGGGCTTTTCTTCGAGAGAATGAACAATAACATTTCCTTGCTTGAAAATATCCTTTATCTTGTTGTTGTTTATTGTTCCCATATCATGAATCTGTCCTCCAGAAGTTGGATAACCAACTGTTTTATCTAGAACAACAAGATTATTTATTATCTTCAAAACTTTTGCAGTGTTTTCTATTTTTTTATAATCATCAAAATACAATCCCTGTGTTTCAGGAACTCCTTTTAGATTTAGTTCATCTTGTTTTTTAGTTGAGTGCTCTTGCTCTTCTTTTTCATGCAACTCAGCAACTCTTGCATAGAAATCCTCAGGAACAACCACTTTTTTTCCTAATTTTAATGCTTCTTCCCTGATTGTCTCAGGATTAATTCCCTGGCTATCATATAATTGTAATAATTTATTCTCTTTTATGTCTGATTTAATCAGATTCTTGATTACCCCTCTTGATTTTTCTTTTGTTGCATTGTATTTTCTTTTTTCAACTTCCAAAATCTTTGTTACATCATCCAGATTCGAGCTTAGCTCAGGAAATATTGGTTTTAGATAAGATGCATGCAGATTGCAGATCTCTGGTAAAGAAATATTCCACCCATATTTGTCAATAAAAGATAATGCTCTTCTTAAAATAACTCTAAGATTATAACCACCACCAACATTGCTTGGCAGAGCGCCATCAGACAATGCTATCAATAACGCTCTTGTGTGCTCTCCAATTGAGTATAATCCAGCCAGAGGTAATATATTTTCTTTCAGTTCTTTTACATCCACTCCTACTTTTGAAGCAACCTGCTTCCATACTTTGTCAATATTTTCTACTTCATCAATATTTAAATAAGAAGAATAAGGAAGGAATCTTTTTACAATATCTTTATCAACTTTTATACCTGTTTGTGAATACAGCTTTTTGCACACTGTTGGGAATGTTGTGTCATAGCTTGTTGAGCCTGACTGTGTAAACCATGAGTTTCTCTCATGCCCCATTCCCATATCTAGCACTTTTATGTCTAATTCCTTGTAGCTCTTAGGAGTTTGCTGATAAAACATGTAAACTTGATTCCCTAATTCTAACCCTCTGCTGAAGAACTCCATACATGGTCCAAAATTTCCACCACCTGCCCATGCATCCTCATGAAAAGTTATCTCATTGTTTGGCAACCCCAATCCTATTTTTAACCAATTGTGAATGTCTTTGAAATATTTATCCTGATCATATTCTTTAGGAGGCACAAATGCATGCTGTCCTATCATCACAAAAGCTGTGTAATGTGCTCCTGTTATCCCAACATTGTCAATATCATTGAATCTTAGGCATAATTGAGGAACAACAAGTGGATTTGCTGGTGGTTCTACTTCACCACTCACAACATAAGGCTGAAAATCATATATAGAAGCCTGCACAAAATCAGCATCATCTCTCCAACGAGCTACAACAGGATATCTCTCAATAGGTGTGTATCCCCATTTGTTGAACAATCTTGAGAACTCTTTCCACACTCCAATATAATCCAGCTTTTTCTTTGCAGGACTTTTCTCAAGAAATTTGAATCCACCAGAGCACGCAGGATCTCCACAAATATTACTCCCTGTTGTGTTCCAAAAATATATCCCACAACTCTTGCACTTTTTTCTGGCAAATCCTTCTTGTTTTAAAACAGAAGTGGCATAATACTTATCAGGATCTTTGCTTGCTTTTGCTTTGAACTCTTTTTTAATTACCTTATCTGGTAGCATAACTGATTACAAAAAGAAATGTGTATATAATTATTTTGGTTTTAACTGTTAAATATAAAAAAACACGAGAAAAGCAAATCTTTTCTGTGTCCCAGAAATGCAGAGCATTTCTGTGATAAAAAAATTACTTAACTAAAAAAACAGCATCATGCTCACGAACATGATCTTTTACTTTCATTCCAATGCTTTGGCCTTTTTTGGCTTCCTCTACTTTATCATGCTCTATCTGCATTGAAACCACGTTCTGTGTAAAATCTGATGTTGCGCCTTTAATGTGTATCTTGTCTCCTTTTTTCAAAGTTCCGCTTAATTCAACAACACCCACACCTAAGTGCGAATAATAATGACTTATTTTTCCAACCTCTTTTTCTTTGGCTTCTTTTTTTTCAACCAAGCAAACCACCCCAATATTAGATAATAAATGTTGTTATATTTAATTTTTTCCCCTCAATCACAAACTTTATATAATAGTGATTACTTAGTATGCAATTGTGTGTAAAAGTATGAAGGAACGAATAACTGTTACAATAGACAAGCAATTTCTGAAATGGATAGATGATAAAATAGACAAAAAAATATTTGCCAACAGAAGCCATTGCTTTGAATTTCTTGTAAATAATAAGATCTTAGAGGAGAAAAATGAGCAGAAAAAAGGTTGAACACCTAAAAAATAATATAAGAATCTGCGAGGAGCAGAAAAAGAATCTTATTAATTATGAATTAGAACTTGCAATGCTTCATACAAAAGGGGAGTTGGGTGGGATTGAATATCATGCTCATGTTCATCATTTTTCACACGGAAAATCAATAAAAGATTGGCATGAATATTATGATGACCAGATAATCAAATATAATTCAGAGATAAGAAAACTACATCATGAGGATTTTGGTCATAAGCACTTGTTCTTTGGGATTGCAGGCTCATTACTGCTTGTAATAATGATATTCAATGTAAGGCCAGCAATAACAGGAATGGTTGTGAATGAAGCAGCAGGAACAGTTAACACATTTTTTGTTTTTATAGTAAATTTTCTTGTATTTTATCTTGTATACTCAAAACTAAAGATGATGATTATGAACATTGTCTAAGAGATTTTATCTCATCATTCAGCTTTTGTACTCTTTCTGCAGATTTTTCTGAAACTTCTCTAGAATATCTTTCAACCACTTGGTGTATTTTCCATTCTTCATCTCCATGTGCAAGTTTATCAGCATAAGCAATTATCTTTTCTTCAATTGTTTGTGGTATAAAGTCACGATGTGGTAAATCAAGATCTTCTTTTATTATTTCTTCCTTAATAATGCCTGCCCCAATATGTGTTTCACAAACTTTTTGATATCTTTCATCTAATCCTTCTTTTTTCAGAATCTCTGCACCATAAATCCCATGTCTGATCTTATCTACTCCTCTTGCTTCCTTGGGAAACCTAAAAATCCCAATATCATGCAATAAACAGGCTATTCTAATAAACTCAATATCAACTCTAGAAATATCTTTTGAGATTCTTAATGCTATTTTTTGAACCAATCTAACATGCTTCATTACCCACTCAAATCTTTCTTCATCTTTAGCATATTTTTTCAATAACTCAATTGCCTTCTCTTCATTTACTTCCATTTTTCAACCATCTCTTCCTCAACAAAATGTAGTTTTCCAGGAACAATAAGGCATTGCATTCCTTTCCCTAAATCCATTTTCAATAAATCCTTTGCTTTTCCATATTTTATCTTTGAGTTTTCAGAACCAATTCTTGCGCAAGCTATGCACAATGTATCTTCAGTAAATACTTTCTCTCCTCTTTTCTTCTCAATATCTAAAAGATTCTTTACCCCTTCAGCTGCAGACATAAACTTATCTTCATCAGGTCTTAAATCCAATAAAACAAGTGTGTGCAATCCTATCTTCTGATTGTCCCTAATTACATCATATGGTGTCTCAGGCTCAAATCCTCTTGCAGGGAATGGTATTGAGGTTGTTTTCCCATATTTATACAGCTCTAATCCAACCTCCCCTACAGCGTTTAATATTGATGTGTTGTGAATAACTTCTATCTTTACTTTATGTTCTTTTGCTCTTAAAACAAGATCAGTGTGAGTTGTTGCTGAAAAAGGATCTCCAATAACAAGCAATCCAATATCATTCTTTTTAGATTCTTTCAAAATATCTTCTGCTTTGTTCTCAATCATATCTCTGTCAGCTAGAATAATCTTTTTGCCATATAACTTCTCAAGATCAGAAACAGAGCAGTTCAAAACAGATGTATAATTCTCCAAATAGATCTTTCCACACTTTTTCACTGCTTCTAGCCCTTTAAGTGTGATATCCTTTTCATTATCTACCCCTAACCCAATTAAGTATAATGTCATAGGAAATTAGAAATTCTAGTCATATTTAAATTCTCTCAAAAAAAAGAAAAAAAGAATCCCTCTCGCGAGGGACCCAAAAGCGCCTTCATTTTTTAATCGAGTTGGGGGGTGATATATAAATGAAGGCCAGAACTTCGCACCGCACCAAAGACTAAAGGGGGTGATTATAAACACCTCTTTATTGGATGATTTCTATTCCTAGTTCGTCGTCCACTTCTACAGTTTGTCCAGATGATTGTTCCTTGTACTGCTCTTTTCCGAGTATCCATGGAGATTTTACTCCTGTTATGATTGTCATAACCGTGAGTTTTCCTTTCATATCATCTCCTACTCTTGCTCCCCAGATTACATTTGCGTCTTCATCTAGAGATTCTGTTACAAGCTCACCAATCTTCTCAACTTCATCCAGAGTCATGTCAGGTCCGCCTGATATATGTATCAATGCTCCTGTGGCTCCTTCATAGTTTATATCCAATAGAGGATTTGATAGAGCGCCAGTTACAGCCTCTTCAACCTTGTTGTTTGTGTCAGATGCTCCAACACCAATTGCTGCTACACCGCCGTTTGTCATAATTGTTTTTACATCAGCATAGTCTAAGTTGACTAAGCTTGGTATTGCAATTGTTTCAACTATTCCTTTTATCATTGTGGCAATGAGCTCATTTGCTACTGCAAATGCCTGTCTTATTGGCAGATTTCCTGCAATATTCACTAATCTATTGTTATCAATAACAATAACAGTGTCTGACACTTGTCTCAATTGTTGTAATCCAAATTCTGCCTTGTCTACTCTTGCTCTTTCTATTTTAAACGGCATTGTTACTGTTCCAATAACTATTGAACCAGTATCTTTTGCAACACTTGCTACTACGGGAGCGCCACCTGTTCCGGTTCCTCCTCCCATTCCAGCACAAACAAAAACCATGTCTGATCCTTTTAATGTGTCTCTAAGCTCTTGCAAGCTTTCTTTTGCTGCTTCTGTTCCCTTTTCAGGAAAACCTCCGCAACCTAAACCTCTTGTCACATCTCTCCCCAGCAAGAATTTCTTATCTGCTTCAGAAATATTCAAATGTTGTTGATCTGTATTGCAGGCAACTATTTCAGCACCCTTAATACCTTTTTGGTACAACCAGCTAACCATATTATTACCGGCCCCACCAATTCCAAGAACTTTTATGTTAGCTTGGCCAACATCCATGTCCTCAAATTTATTCACACTTTCGTGTTTTACAGCGTTTTCAACGATAAAATCCATTTTTGCACCCTCCTTAGTCTTTTATTTATTCTAACATATATTTTGCAATATAAATATTCACATACCGAAATATTTATATTTCGAAGTTTTTTATCTACTTCTTAGAAAACGTTTAGTTTACTTGCGCCAACAAGTTACTGAATAAAAATTTAACTGTCGAAAAAGAAAATTCAAGCCGAAATAAGCCTTTATTTGTTTTTTAAGCCCTTAAAACAGATTTTCCGCCAAAAAAATCAGTTTTAGAATATTCTTTATCTATTGCTTTTAATATTTAAATATTTCTATTCTTTAGAATATACTTTTTAGAAATAAAATCTATATTTTTCTAGCCTTTTTCTTAATTTTATCGACGACAACCTTTGTTTTTTCAACAAGTTTTTTCCCTTCTTCAACAGCTTTTTTAGCATTTTTCGCTATTCCTCTATTAATGGTGGTACTATATTCTTTCATAACCCAGTTGATATCTTTTATTCTTCCTTCCCATTTTTCAAGAAATATCATATCATATAGGTTATATTTTCCTGGTTTGTCAGGAGATTCTTCTACATATCCCACTGTTATAACTGCCTGTGGCCTTACATAATCAGGTATTCCCAACACTCTTTTCAGCATATCCTCTTCAAAAGCACCCACCCATGATGCTCCAAGACCTAAGCTATGTGCTGTTAGCATCATGTTCTGTGCAGCACATGCACAGTTCTGTATGCTATATAATCTCTCCCCTCTTATACCATAGAAATGAGTTGCCTTCTCAGGCTCTGCACACACAATTATATGAACAGCAGCAGTCTGCATCCAGTATTGCTCAAGACAAGCTTCTGCTATCTTTTTCCTTTTTCCCTCATCTTTAACAACTATGAACTTCCAGTTTTGTAGATTACCTGCAGATGGTGCATCCAGAGCTGACTGAAGCACCTCTCCAATAAGATCCCATGCTACTGGTTTGTCCTTGTATTTTCTTATGCTTCTCCTCGTCCGGATGCAGTCAATTGTGTCCATATTAATCAAAATATTTATATAACTCACTGATATTTATATCTACCGATTTGAATGAAATATTCTAAGTTAGCAGGACTATATGAAAAGCTTGAATCAACTTCTGGTTCTCTTACTAAGACTTTGTATATTTCTGAGCTTCTTAAAAGCACAAAAAAAGATGATTTGGAAAGAATAACACTGCTTTTGCAGGGAAAATTATATCCTCCTTGGGATGAGCATAAAATAGGGGTTGCATCCAGACTGATCTTGAAAACAATCAATATTGCTACAGGTATCTCTTCAAGTGAAATAGAGGCTGAATGGAAAAAAACAGGAGATCTTGGAAAGGTAGCTGAAAATCTTGTAGCAAGAAAAAAGCAGATTACTTTATTTTCAAAGAGTTTAACCTTAGACAAAGTATTCAATAATCTAAGAAAATTAGCAGAGCTTGATGGTGTCGGCACTGTCGATAGAAAGAACAAATTAA
>JABMPP010000090.1 GCA_013202955.1 Candidatus Woesearchaeota archaeon
GTTCTGGTACGATTGTCCCGGTCAGGGCGTTTATTATGAGCCGGTAGCTCAGCCTGGAGGGACAAGAAATTGTGCCGGGCAATAGAGCACCTGACTTTTAATCAGGTGGTCGCGAGTTCGAATCTCGTCCGGCCCATTACTTATGAAATTGCTTTGCAATTTCTAAGTTTGGAATTCTCAAGGAGAATTCCATTATATTCAAAAAGGAAAAAACAAAATGAAAATCGAAGTTGCAAAACATGTTCTTGTGCCTAAGCACGTTAAATTAAATGAAAAAGAAAAAAAGCAACTATTCGAGAAATATAATATAACATTAAAAGAAATTCCAAAAATATCAATAGCAGATGCTGGAATACAATCCCTAAAACCAACAACTGGAGATATCATAAAGGTAATAAGAAAGAGTAGAACTTGCGAAGAATCAGTATATTATAGAGGGATAATAGATGAATAAAAACAAATCAAAGATTCTTATAAAAAAATACTTTGAAGAGAACTCATTTATTCAGTCAGACATTGAATCCTTTAACAATTTTATTGATAAAGAGCTCCAGAAGATCATTGGGGAGAACAATGATATTGAGCCAACAATCATTCCTCACAACATTGACGAATTCAAGATTCGGTTTGACAAGATTTGGGTGACAAAGCCCGAGATCACTGAGGCTGATGGTTCTAAACGTTCTATACTTCCTGTCGAAGCACGTCTTCGAAAAATAACTTATTCTGCTCCTTGTTTCATTGAAGTCAGCGCACATATCAATGGTGTGCAAAGAGAAAATTTCACAACACAAGTTGGAAACATACCCATAATGCTTAAATCAAAATATTGTCATCTTAACAAACTAAGTGAAAAAGAGCTTATTGAGAAGGGAGAAGACCCAACAGATCCTGGTGGATATTTCATAATAAATGGCACTGAAAAGGTTCTTGTAAATATAGAAGATCTTGCTGCCAATAAGATGCTTGTTGAAAAAAACAAAACAGGACCAAGCCTGTTCAGCGGAAGATTGTTTGCTGAAAGAGGATCTTTCAAAATTCCACATATAATAGAAAAAATGAAAGATGGAGTTTTCTACCTAACATTTACAAGAGTCAAGAAGATGCCAATTGTTGTTGTTATAAAAGCTCTTGGTCTTGTCAAAGATGAAGACATAATGAAACTAATGTCAACTGAAGATGGAAACAAAGATGATGTTCTTATAAATCTGTATGAATTTGCGGGCATAAAAACAGATGAAGATGCTTTAGATTATATTGCAAAAAGAATTGGAATAACCCAATCAAAAGAGATAAGGATAGAAAGAATGAGAGAGGTTCTTGACAAATATTTATTGCCAAATCTTGGAATAGAAAAAGAAGATAGAGCATATAAGGCACAAAATCTGTGCAAGATGATAAAAAGATATATTGTAAAAATCAATGATGAATCAAACCTGGATGATAAGGACCATTATATGAACAAAAGATTAAAGTTAAGTGGTGATTTGCTGGCAGATCTTTTCAGGGTTAATCTAAAAGTATTGATAGGTGATATATTATATAATTTCCAGAGAATTGTGAAAAGGGGAAAATTTCCATCTATAAAAGTTGTTATAAGAGATAAATTATTGACCTCAAGAATATACAGCTCAATGGCAACAGGAAACTGGGTTGGTGGAAGAAAAGGGATAAGCCAGAGAATCCAGAGACTGAATTTTCTTGAAACATTATCTCATCTTCAAAGAGTTGTTTCTCCACTTAGTGCATCACAAGAGAATTTTGAAGCCAGAGAATTACATTCAACACATTTGGGAAGATTGTGTCCAATAGAAACCCCAGAAGGTACAAATATTGGATTAAGAAAGAATCTTGCTCTTCTAGCAAGTGTTTCACAGGAGTCAAATGAGGAAGAAGTAGTGAAATCATTAAAATCACTAGGTCTTAAGAACAATGGGTGAACAAATGACCGAAGTATATTTAAATGGAAAATTTGTTGGAGATGTTGAGAATTCATCTAGTTTTGTAAAGAATATTATTGATGAAAGAAGAAAAGGCAAATTAACCTCTAATCTAAATGTATTTCATGATGAGAAAAATAATGAAGTTCTGTTGGAATCATCCAAAGGAAGAGTGAGAAGACCACTTATTGTTGTAAAAGAAGGCAAGGCATTATTAACAGAAAAGCATGTAGAACAACTGGAAAAAAATGAGATTGGTTGGTCTGATTTAATACAACATGGAATAATAGAATTCCTTGATGCATCAGAAGAAGAAAACGCACTTGTTTCCTTTAATGAAGAAGAGTTGACACCTGAGCATACACACTTGGAATTATCTCCACTTGATATTATGGGACTGGCAACATCATTGGTTCCGTATGGAAACTTCAATCAGTCAACAAGATTGAATGCTGGTTCAAAAAATCAGAAACAAGCATTAGGATTTTATGCTGCTAATTTTGCTGTCAGAATGGATATGGATGTTAATCTTTTGAATACACCACAGATGCCAATTGTGCAATCCATAATCCATGAAATATCTGATTATCATAAACATCCTTCAGGACAAAATGTTGTAATAGCAATAATGAGCTATGAAGGATACAATATGGAAGATGCAATTATAATTAACAAGAGTTCAATTGAAAGAGGAATGGGAAGATCAACATATTATAGGCCAGCATTGGCTGAGGAGTTGAGATATTCAGGTGGTCTTATTGATGAAGTAAGCATACCTGACAAGGATGTAAGAGGATATAAATCTGAAAAAGATTATAGATATTTAGAAGGAGATGGGATAATTTACCCAGAAGCAAAGGTAAATGAGGGAGATGTTGTGATAGGAAAAACAAGCCCACCAAGATTCCTGAGCAGCCTTGATGAATATAACCTAACCTCAAACACAAGAAGAGAAAGCTCTGTTTCTTTGAGACATGGAGAAAAAGGAGTTGTTGATTTTGTTATGATAACAGAAAATTCAGAAGGTAACAAATTAGTTCAGGTAAGAATGAGAGATGAAAGAATTCCTGAAATAGGTGACAAATTCACAAGCAGACACGGTCAAAAAGGTGTTATTGGACTTATCCTTCCACAGACTGACATGCCTTTCTCTGCTTCAGGAATAGTGCCTGACATATTATTTTCACCACATGGTATTCCTTCACGTATGACCATATCTCATCTTATTGAGATGATGGCAGGAAAAATGGGTTGTTTAGCTGGAAGAACAATAGATGGAACAACATTCAACTCAGAAAATGAAACTGAGGTAAGAAAAGAATTATTATCTCTTGGATTCAAAGAAAATGGAGAAGAGACTATGTATAATGGAAAATCTGGAAAGATTTTCAAGGCCAAGATATTCATAGGAAACATGTATTATTTAAAATTAAAGCATATGGTTGCTAACAAAATACACTCAAGAGCACGTGGTCCAATACAGTTATTAACAAGACAACCTACAGAGGGTCGTGCAAAAGAAGGTGGATTGAGATTAGGAGAGATGGAGAAGGACACATTTGTTGCCCATGGAACATCATTATTGTTAAAAGAAAGATTTGATTCTGACAGAACTGTTGTTCCAGTATGTGAAAGCTGTGGATTTGCAGGATTCCATGATCATTATAAAAACAGAGCATTTTGTCCAGTATGTGGAGAGAATGTTGAGATAAATGATATTGAGATAAGCTATGCATTCAAACTTCTTATTGATGAAATGAAATCACTTTGTATATATCCAAAAATGATTCTGGAGAATAAATATTAAAATGACTGAGAAGAAAAAAACCACAAAAAAGAAAGCAGTAAAAAAAGCTGCTCCAAAAGTAAAGAAAGCTCCAGCAAAACCTAAGAAAAAAGAAGCCAAAGTCGAGAAAAAAGAAGTAAAAGAAAAGGAAGCAGAAGTTGTAGAAGAAAAGGAAGAATTCACAGAGGATTATGAAGGAAGACATACATACAAAAAAGTAAAGAGTATAGTGTTTGGATTCCTTTCACCTAAAATCATAAAGAAGATGGCTTCTGCAAAGATAGTGACCCCTGAATTATATGATAAAGAAGGCTATCCTGTTGACGGCGGATTAATGGACATAAGATTGGGAGTTATAGATCCAGGATTAAAATGTAAAACATGCGGAGCAAAATTAAAAGAATGCCCTGGTCATTTTGGTTATATTGAGCTTGCAAGACCAATAATACATGTAAAATTATCACCTTTAATATTAGACATGCTTAGATCAACATGCAGAGAATGTGGAAAGATTCTAATACCACCAGACAAGATAGGGAAATATGTTGAAGTGTTAAATGATGTTGAGAAAGAGAAGGGAATAGAGGAAAGAAGAAAAAAGATAAAAGAGATAATATCATCAATAAAAACAGTCAACAAATGTCCTCACTGCAAGAGCAGACAGCAGAAGATAAAGCTTGAGAAACCAACAACTTTCCTTGAGAATGAAAAAAGAATAACACCAATTGAAGTAAGAACAAGATTGGAAAAAGTTCCAGATGAGGATTGTGAAGTATTTGGATTAAACACAAAATTCATGAGACCTGAATGGGGTGTGTTGACAATATTACTTATTCCTCCTGTAACAATAAGACCTTCAATAACACTTGAATCAGGAGAGCGTTCTGAGGATGACTTAACACATAAATTAGGAGATATTGTAAGAATAAATCAAAGGCTCTTTGAAAACATAAATGCAGGTGCTCCTGAAATAATAATAGAGGATCTTTGGGATCTTTTGCAATACCACATTACAACATTTTTTGATAATAATATAGCACAACTTCCTCCTGCCAGACATAGATCTGGTCAGCCATTGAAAACATTGAGTGAAAGGATAAAAAGCAAAGAAGGAAGAATAAGACATAATTTGGCAGGAAAGAGAACAAATTTTTCTGCAAGAACAGTTATCAGTCCTGATCCAATGCTAAAACTGAATGAAGTTGGAATTCCAATGGAAATAGCAATGAAACTGAGTGTACCTGAAACAGTTAATGATTGGAACATAAAACATCTAAAAAAATTCCTGGAAAATGGTCCTGATAAATATCCAGGTGCAAATTATATTATAAGACCTGATGGAAAAAAGAAAAAGATAACAGATGAGACAAAAGAGCAGCTTCTGGATGAACTAAAACCAAGTTATATTGTTGAAAGACATATCATGGATGGTGATATAAGTTTATTCAACAGACAACCAAGTTTACACAGAATGTCAATGATGTGTCATAGAGCAAAAGTATTGCCTCATAAGACATTAAGGTTAAATCCTGCTGTTTGCAATCCATATAATGCTGATTTTGATGGAGATGAAATGAATCTTCATATTCCACAAAGCGAAGAGGCAAGAGCTGAAGCAGAAATCCTTATGGAAGTTCAGACACAGCTAATAAGTCCAAGATATGGGTTAAGTGTTATGGGATGTGTACAGGACGCAATATCAGGAAATTATATTCTAACAAAATCACTTGAATTAAGCAGAGAAGAAGCAGCTGATCTTCTTATTTCTGTTGGAATAACTGATTTTTCAAAATTACCTAAGAAAAAAATGATGCAAGGAAAAGAGATATTTAGCATGTTGCTTCCTGAAGACTTTGACTTTTTTGAGAAAGCAAAGAATGAAGGTGAAGAAGATATTGTAATAAAAAAAGGCCAGCTGATATCTGGTGTAATGGATAAAAGTAATCTTGGTGCAGGATCAGGATTATTGCTAAGGAATATTCACAAGAGATATGGTGCAGACAGAGCATTGATAATACTTGGAAAGATGTTTCAGCTTGGAATAAAAGTGTTATTGAGAACTGGATTTAGCGCTGGAATCTCAGACACAGATCTTCCAAAAGATGCAAAGGAAAAGATAGAGAGTATTCTTGCAAAGGCAGAAGAAGGAGTAAGAGAACTTATTAATATGTATAATAAAGGAGAGCTTGAAGCATTCCCTGGAAGAAGCATACAGGAAACATTGGAGCTAAAAATATTAGAGATGCTTAACAAAGCAAGAAATAATAGTGGTTTAATTGTTTCAGAGCATCTAAATCAGGAATCACACACAATGATAATGGCTAAATCAGGAGCAAGAGGAAATGCACTTAACCTTGCTCAAATGGCTGCATGTGTTGGACAGCAGGCAATGAGAGGAAAAAGAATAAGCAAAGGTTATAGAGATAGAACATTGCCCTTTTTCAAAAAGAATGACCTAAGCTCTGAAGCAAGAGGATTTATAAGAGCAGGGTTTAAATCAGGATTAAATCCATATGAATTTTTCTTCATGGGAATAACAGGAAGGGATTCATTAATGGATACTGCATTGAGAACACCTAAATCAGGTTATTTATACAGAAGACTTGCAAACGCACTTCAGGACCTAAAAATAGAATATGATGAAACAGTCAGAGATGCAAGCAGAAAGATAATTCAGTTTAAGTATGGTGAAGATAATATAGATGTATCAAAAAGTGAGAATGGAATAATAAATGTTCAGAGAATAATTGATACATTAAGGTAAAAAAAATGGATAAATTGTTTAAAGAATACAATGAAAAGCTTCCGGCAAACATAATTACTAGCTTAAAAGAGAAAATGCCTAAAAACATTAGTTCTGCGAATGTTAAAAAGATATTTGAGTTAACATTAAAGGAGTATGAAACAAGCAAAGTAGAGGCAGGAGAATGTGTAGGATTAGTGGCTGCTGAATCAATAGGAGAGCCAAGCACACAGATGACACTTAATACATTCCATTTTGCAGGAGTTTCAGAGATGAATATAACAACAGGACTTCCAAGAATAATTGAGATATTGGACGCAAGAAAGAAAATATCAACCCCAATGATGGAGATATACCTAAAACCCCCTTATTCAAAGGGAAAAGACATAAAGAAGATTGCACAATCAATAAAAGAGACAACATTGAAAGATATGACAAAAGAGTTTCTTATAAATATTGCTGAATTATCTATTGAAGTGGTTCTGGATCCAAAAAGCACAAAAGAGTTTGGTGTTACTGATACAGTTGTCAGCAAAACACTACAGAAATCCATCAAAGGATATTCAATAAGAAAATCAGGAGACAACAAAATAACATTGAAGGCAAAAGGAAAGGATGTAAGCCTTAATGAGATTTACAAGACAAAAGAAAAAATAAAAGGTGTTTATTTAAAGGGAATCAAGGGAATAACACAGGTTCTGCCAATAAAAAGGGAGAATGAATTCATGATAATAACTGCAGGAACAAATCTAAAAGATATTCTAAAGCTTGATAAGGTTGACCAAACAAGAACAATAACAAATGATATATTTGAGATTTACAATGTTTTTGGAATAGAGGCTGCAAGACAAAGCATAATAGGAGAGGTTTACAAGGTTATAGAGAACCAGGGACTGAATGTTGATATAAGGCACATAATGCTTGTTGCAGATACAATGTCTGTAACAGGCATGATAAGAGGAATCTCAAGATATGGTGTTGTAAGCGGAAAAGCAAGCGTGCTTGCAAGAGCATCATTTGAGACACCACTAAAACATATTATAGAAGCAAGTCTTACAGGAGAGATAGATAATCTTAGTTCTGTTGTTGAAAACGTAATGCTTAACCAGCCTGTTCCTGTTGGAACAGGGTTGCCAGGATTAATAACAAAGGTGAAATAATGGCAAAGAGAAAAACTGACACAATAATAGATGAAATAAAGGACAAGATTGCTGAGAAAAAGATTTTAATAGGGACTGAAGAAACCCTTAAGAACCTAAAACTTGGAAAGCTCCAAAAGATTTTTTTAGCTTCTAATTGTGAAGATGGTGCAAAAGAAGACATAACCCATTATGGAAAGCTTACAAAAACCGAAATAGTTAATTTAAAGTATCCAAATGATGAGTTTGGAACATTATGCAAGAAACCATTCTCTATTTCTGTAGCTGGACTATTAAAGGTGTAATTTTTTGACAAGGATAAAATATGATATAAGATTGATGAAATATATATCAATATTTGAGCGAATAACAAGATCCAGAGTCAAAGATTGCTTTTTTGTCAAAGAATTATTAATGTTTATAGTAAAAGAGAATGAAATAGGAAAGGCAATAGGTAAAAAAGGGATAAATGTTAAAATGGTTGAAAAAGCATTAAACAGAAAGATTAAAATAGTAGAATTTAGTCCCAAAATGGATGTATTTTTAAAGAATTTGTTATACCCAACACAAGTAAAAGGTATAACAGAGCAAGAAGGTGTTGTCACAATAGAAGGTATTGACAAAAGCGGCAAAAGCATAATAATTGGCAGAGACTCAAGTAACCTTAACAACACAAAAGAGATTATAAAAAGATATTTCGAGATAGATAATATAAAGGTTGTATAACGATGGGAAAGAAATCATCTGGATTGAACACAGCAAAACAGCTCAAGAATAGAAGGAAGAAGAGTAGATGGAAGGATAGATGGTATGTTAGAAAAGCCAAAGGGCTAAAAAAGAAGTCAGATCCATTAGGTGGTTCAAGCCAGGCAAAAGGAATAGTGTTGGAAAAGATTCAATTAGAGGCAAAACAGCCAAATTCAGCTATGAGAAAATGTGTCAGGATCCAGTTAGTCAAGAATGGAAAACAAGTTACTGCTTTTGTTCCAGGTGATGGAGCCACAAAACTTATTGATGAGCACGATGAGGTAATGATTGAGTGTATAGGTGGAAAGATGGGAAAATCCAAAGGAGATATTCCTGGAGTTAGGTGGCAAGTAATAAAAGTTAATGATCAAAGCCTTATAGCATTGCTTTCAGGCAGACTAGAAAAGGCAAGGAAATAATGATAAAAGCATTTGATAGATGGGATGTAGAAAAAATAGAAATAGAAGACAAAGGACTAAAGAAGTATATATCTTTAGAGCCAAAAATAGTACCAAAAACAGGTGCAAGATATGCAGGAAACAGATTTCACAAATCAAAGATATTCATAATTGAGAGACTTATGAACAAGATAATGGTTGCAGGCCATAAAGGAAAAAAGCATACCAGATCCTCTGGTCATATAACTGGCAAGTCACAAACTGCATATAAAATTGTAGAAAAATCATTAGAAGTTATTGAAAGCAAAACAAAAGAGAATCCAATAAATGTTTTTGTGAAAGCTCTTTCAAACGCTGCACCAAGAGAAGAGATAATAACAATTGAGTATGGTGGAGCAAGATATCCAAAAGCTGTTGAATGTGCCCCACAGAGAAGAATTGATATTACGTTGAGATACATGACACAAGGTGCTTATCAAAAGTCATTTAATTCAAAGAGAAGTATTGTTGAAACACTTGCAGATGAGATATTGAATGCTTATCATTTAAACCCTAATTCAAATGCCATATCAAAAAAGCATGAGATAGAAAGACAGGCCGATTCTTCAAGATAAATTTATTCTTCGAACTTACCTTTAACTTTATATTTATCAGAATTTAATATTTCATGGATTTCATTCTGGTATTTGTTCACTGGTTTTTTCAATACTCCAGACAGCTTGTATAAAACATAAGCTCCCAGTACAATATATATCCCAAAAAGTACCTGGTTTTCCATTTTTTTTATTAAAACTCTTTAATATATAAACTTTGCTTATACATAAGGCACTGCGCCTTCTATTGATTTAAAACCATAAACATAGATATAATTCCAGAAAATCCCTTTTTTTCTTATAACTCTCACTGAAAACCCATTTTTTAGGAATATATCCTGTATAACCTCATTATGGCTGAGCCATTCTATATTAGGGATAATCTTAAAGAAATCACCATACTCAACAAAGCAAACTTTTCCTTGATCTGGAAGTATATTATGTATATCTTTGAGGATTTTGTTTATATCCTGTATATAACCTAGGTTTCCAACAGAAACAACAGCGTCTACATAAGGGATATCTGGATGGATTCTATGGACCTGATTCTCATCATGTATTGTGTGCACTCGTGCATGGATTCTTTCATGAGATGACCACATCAATCTTTCCATTCTTTTTTCAGTTATTCTTAAGTCATTTATGGATAAATCAACTGCGTGTATCTTTCCTGTTGGGCCAACTTCTTTTGCAAGATGTTGTGTTAAGGTTCCCACTCCACACCCATACTCAAGAACTGATTTTCCTTTTATGTTTCCTAATAAAAATAGTATCTCATTTATAACTTTCCTTGGCATATTTATTCTTTCTGTGAATAGAGCAAAATAAGCGCTTAAATCCTTTATCTCTGTAATTGCTTTTGGATCATAATAAATCTCAATCAGGAAATAAATAGGTATTCCAAATGCTATAAATGACATAGCAAGTTTTAATGTTGAGAATGCATTAGGTGTCATAAACAGCCATATTGTTATCATTGATGCTATGAAAAGTATTATCAGATAAGGACCTACTTTTGCAAAAGGAACCTTATAATATCTTGGAGTATCTGGCTGATTTTTTCTTAAAACAACAAGACTGAAGATAACAGTTCCATAAAGCAAAAGCACCAATGGAACAAGAAGCTCAAGCAACATTTCATAAGAGCCTGATCCAACAAATATAAGGATTGATGTTAATATTGTCTGAAAAATTATAGCATTGCTTGGGGTGTTGTATTTTGGGTGTATTTTTGAGAGATGTGTGAGAAATAATTTATCCTGTGCCATAGATAATAATAAACGCGGAGATGAAACAATCCAGCCTGCAACAGAGCCAATAATTGAAAGATAAACAGCTATTGTGAAAATATCTTTGCCTTTTATCCCAAAATGAATCATTCCAAGTTCTGTGAGTGGTGCGATTGATCCTCCAAAATCCTTCCAATTAATGCTGTTCAGAGATGTAAACACAAACAAAGTGGCTACTACTGCAATTATTACTGTAGAAATTATCAGTGCTTTTGGCATCACTCTTTGGCCATCTTTTGTCTCTCCTGCAAGAAATGTAGCTGTTTCCCACCCAAAAAATGTTTCAGCAATAAAGAATATTGCCAGAAATGTCGCTGAAAAAGGAAACACGAAAAAAGGGGAAAAGTTTCCAATATTTGTTGTGAAAAGGCCAGGCACTATTAATGAGAATAATGTTCCCATTGTTATAATAGCAAATGCCACAAGCATTGTGGAACTGGTTTTCATTCCTCTGTATGCTATATAATTAAAAATAAAGATAAATCCAAGGCTTATTATAATCTTCAACACTGGAGCTTCAAATGGTATCAAATATCTTATAGCACCCACTATAAGCATTGCTATTGTTATGTTTCCTGTGATTATTGTTGTCCACCCAATAATAAATGATGGAAATCTTCCATATGCCTGCTTGCAGAACTCATATATTCCACCTGATTTTGGAAACATGCTTGAGAGCTCAGCAAATATCATTGCTATGTAAATGGATATGGCAGATAATATTAACCATGCTATCAAAGAAGCAGGACCAGCAATTCTGGCTCCAACAGCAGGAAGAAAAAATATTCCTGTTCCCATTATTGAATTTATTGTTATAAGAAGTATTACTGGAAAGGATAATGTTTTCTTTAATTCCTCAGGCATATAAAAACTATTGAAAGGGATATATAAAAAACATCATTAATACTAAATAGTGGTAATGCTAAGGAAGTTTCAGTTTTACATAGAGAATTCCTGACACAACACCAATAACTCCAAGAGCAAGAAATATCTTTATCAGCAATCTTGTGTTTAAAGCACAGGTGTTTTCTTCTATTTTTTGGAACATTCCACACCTGAGTTCTTTGCATTCATGATTTTCTGCATATTCCCCATAATCGCATTTGAGTTTTTTGCATTCATTGTTCTCCATATATTCTTTTTCAGTACAATTCAAGGCAATGCATTCATGGTTGTCAATGTATTCTCTTTCATTGCAGATAAAAGAGAGGCATAAATTATCAATACACTCCTCATTTTTATAGCAATCCTGGCTTGATATGCAGTCTATTAAATCACTGGAAATAATATCTATTGTAAAAAAACTAGCTCCACACAATCTCCCTGTTTGCTCTTTCTGTTCAAGATTTTCATCAAGAGGAGTTATTGTAAAACAAGGAAGAACATTCGCAACTCTGGTGTTTTCAGGCAAAACCCCGAATAATGACAGTGAACCATTGCTTTGAGGAGTTACTGTCATATCAATCTCACCACTTGCTGCTATTGTTTCATTGTTGTTGTAGTTTATAAGATCTATTGATATATATTTTGTGTTAAGCTCAGGATGAACAAGCAGAATATCAAAATTTACTCTTGAACCCCCTAAACAGAGAATCTCTTCACATGAATATTTTATCTGATAAATAGCGTTTGAGCCAGAAATAGTAAAAAGTAAAATAAGTAAATATATCACCACTTTTTTCATAAAAAGAATAATAAAAAAAAGAAATATAAAAATTTATCTTTTTTATAGTGGTTTGTCTTCAGCAGCTGGCTCTTCTGAGGCCTCTTCTTCAGCTGATTCCTCTTCAGGTGCTTCTCCTGCCTTTTTCTTGGTGTAAAAAGCATAACCAAGTATTGCTACACCTATAATAACTATTGGCAAGATCACAATCAACAGAGTTTTAAGAATAGATTTTTTTTCTTCACCTTCAACTTTAATCTCTTCTACAACTCCTGCTGTTATTGATTCTGCTTCTTCTTCCTCCATTGTCACATTAGCTGCATCAACTTCCAAGAGCTCTTCCTGAACAACAGCATCTACTTCACTTGCTGTTATTGCAAAATAGCTTAATCCTGGAGATGTTGCGTCATAGTAGACATATGTGTCGTCAGAAGATGCTTTTGTGGTTGAGAGAGAGTTCCATTTATCAACCTCCCATCTATTAACCTTAACACTATCCTCATCAATGCTGTTGTTAAGTATCCAGTCTTTCTTCACTTTTATTGAAATCTTAACATCATTAACATCAACATCTTTTATAACAGACTTTACTACCTCTATATATTGATAAAGTTTGTTTAGAGGTTCTGTTACAGCTTCTGGTTTTGAGTTCAGTTTTTTTACTGTAATCTCTACATTGTCTAGTTTCTTGTTTACGCCTATTTTTATTGAATCGAATCCAAGATCTGCTTTAGCGATAGTCATCTGTGTATATCCTGTAGACATTACCTGCCATTTCTGAGTCTTTGAAACAGTTGATGTTGCTCCGCTTCCTCCACCGCCTCCTCCACCGCCACTGGTAGTTGTGTCATCTCCTCCACTGTTTGATGATGGTGATTGGTCAATTATAAATGACCAAAGATCAGCGCCTGGATCATCTATAATCCATGTTGTCATGTTTGTTGTGCTATTATAGATTCTTGCTGCAGAATCTGTTATGTTTGTACAGCCAGTGAGTGTTCCTCCACTGTTGCTTTCACAATCCCATAATTCATCGTCATCTCCAGGGAATACCAAAGTCATGTTGTCAGGAGCTCCTTGTGTATGCAGTCCAGAATCTCCATCCCAACCACTTCCATTCATCCAGAAGTAATCCTCTGTGTCACCGCCTGGTCCTGTTACTGAGCCTGTATCAACATCTGCATCACTAACAATATCTCCTGATGTTGAAACTCCTCCAAATTCAAGAGTCATTTCATCTCCTGATGCACTTGATCCATTTGTTTTTAATCCTATTTCATTTATTTCTTCAGGATTTACAGTGACACCAAGATTAGCGTTTGTTGATGATCCAGCTGAAATACAGTTTCCACCTACATTTGTAAAGCTTCCAGATCCTTCTTTGTCAATCTGCCATCCCTGACCAGAATCAGGATCAGTAATCTTTATTGTTGACTCTTTGGCTGTTGTTCTTGTTGTGAAATTCAAACACCCACTTATCTTACAGTTGTTTGAGATATCACAAACCTTTAGCTTATAGTAATAAGCTGTGTTGTTGTTCAGAGCATATGTAAGCGCGTCAGTATGGACAAAATTATCAACAAATCCTTTATGGACAAATCTATATTTTTTCTTTAGTCCAGCTGAAGCATTCCACAATCCCTTGTCTCTTAATGTGGCATTCAATGTTGTACATGTAGTGTCATTATAATAGAAGCTCAATGTTCCATTTGCTCTTTCATCAGTCTTGTATGTAATAACTGCTTTTGTCAGGAAATTGTCAACTGTCCTCTCTTTTATGGTTGGTGGTGTATGATCAGTTGAATCAACTGCCAATGTTCCACCACATATATCTTCATACACACATTCTGAGTCATCGCAGTTTGTAAATCCATCCATGTCATCATCATATGGTGTTACACAGTCTTCAGATGATTTGAATCCTTTATCTGTATCCATATAGATATATTTGCAATCAGGATCCTCATATGCATAGAATCCATCAGCATCCTGGTCAACATTTCCAACTGCACCACAATCCTCCATCTTAAAATCTGATCCTCCAGACTGGTAATACCCTGGCCCTAAACTATCAGATGGATTTGCTGCTGTTGTTGTTGAGTTTGCTGTTACAAAATATAATCTCATTGGATATTGTGGTTTGAACAGTTTTGTGAAGTCTGCCAAATCAGATTTTTTGGCCGTTATCATCAATCCCTGCAGTTCAGTACACATTTTCTTTGTGTGTGTTCCAAGAGCAAGCTTTGATGCTGCCCAACTGCCGTTAAGGCATCTCTTTGCAGTTAATGTTTCTGATAAACCATCATTTGACCATGCCCATTCTGCTATAAATTTGAACTCAAATCCATTCTGGGTTCCATCATCAGAATCACAGTTGTTTGTGGCATCATTATCTGTGTCAAGATAAATGAATCCTTTTGTTGTTTTTCTTCCAGCTCCAGTGCTTCCATCCCATAATGTTTCACCATTACATGCAGCAGCATATGTCATACTCTTTAAACCAATACCAAATCCATAGTCGTCAGGCATTTCTTTTATGCCGGCAAAGCACGCATCTACCCATTCTGGTATTCCTGCATCTGATATACAATCATCAAAAGCTATTTCGTGCGGCTTTCCACCTTCCATTGCTGAGAATATTACCTGCATTCCGGCTGGGTCACACCATCCACCAAATGTATCTCCTTCTCCTCCACCGCCTCCTCCGCCTCCACTTCCAACATCATGACAACCTTCACATCTTGTTACACAATCTGCAGGACATATTGTTGTATTTAAATCTGGACATGCTGAACAGGCTGAATCACAATAGGCATAATCACATTCTCCTCCTCCTCCAATTCCTCCCCACATACATGTATCTCCATCACCTACAGCTTGGCAGGTAGATATGTTAAGGCTTTCATTCATACATGCAGTTGTACATATTGTCTGGCTAGTATAACTATCATTCATCAATATACAATAACTATCTGCTGCACATCCTGATTCATTTATCTGTGGTTGGTTATAACATGTTCCACCAACACAGAAAGGTGAATATTTGGCATTACAATGCATTCCTACTGAGTCACACCATGAGTATGAGCCATCATTAACCCATCTACATACATTTCCTTCCACTCCAGCTAGATATGTTCCGTTTCTGTTTAAAACGCCGCAAGCTGATTGATTATATTCATGACAATCAATAGCACTCATTTTTGGCTCGCAGTCTGAACCTCCCATTCCCATTCCTCCTCCAGCTCCTCCATAAAAGTCAGTATACCATGCACATCCTGGCTGTGTATTACAATCATCTTGATTATCATCATATTGGACACAATCTCCCCCTTTAATAGACCCAAGAGTGCTGTCTGGCTCACACCATCCAGTAGACCACTGGCATAGTCCGCCTGCAATAGCATTATTACAACCTGTTTCTGTTGTGTATGTCGGATCACCAACACTATCTCTTGCAAAGCATTTTGGCTCACACATTCCCTCATTAGTCCAAGGATCTAAGTTCCATGTACAATAATTTTTAGATTCACATTGTGTTTTGGATTCTCTTAAAGTTTCATTCCAATGACACTCAAATGCTGCAAAATCACACCACCCTCCCTGAGGACTGAATGAATCTGTTTCCCATTTACATGATGTAACTGCCTGACATGATGTTTTTGAGTTAAAATTGAAACAACTGCTTGCTTTTGTGTGATTTATCTCGCAGAAACTCTCACCAAACCATTGGCAATTTGTTTCTTCACCACAACCAGTTTGATTTTGATCAAATGACCAGCAGTTTTCTCCTTTCATTCCACATCTAAACATCTGTGTCCATGGGTCTTGGAACCATGTACAATCATTTGTTGCACATGATGTGCTGTCAAAATATGACCAGCAGTCTCCCATTGATCCCCCTCCACAGAAAGGATCAAACATACATGAAGGATCATTGCAGTCCACAAGATTATTCTGATCATTATCTATTGTGTCAAAGCATATCTCTCCATCAAAATTAGCTGGTTGACACATATTATCTGAACCATCCCATTTACATGTTCCCTGAGAACCTCCTCCTTTAAGTGTACAGTCATTTTTGTCTGAACAGCTAAAGCAATCATCAACACAACCCATATCTGTTTTAGATATACATGTGCTTGTTGCATTGTCCCATTTACACTTAGACTTGCTTGATTTACAAGCCTTTTGAGGTGTTGAAGTTCCTCCTGAATAATATTCACATGAACCACAGAATCTGTCACAATCACCATCCAGTTCCATCTGGTCAGGAATATCGCAGAATCCTCCTTGTGGATGATTTGCATCAACAGCCCATGTACAATAACCTTTTTTAGATGCACTACATGTTGTTGATGTGTTACACGCAAAACAACTTACATCACAACCATATAATGAGCTCCCTGTTCCCATCTCACACCAACTGGTTGTTTTTGGTATATCATCACTTGCATTGCCAGCTGTTCCAGCATCATCACATATTGTTTCTGATTTCCAAACTCCACCAAGAAACTCACAATTCTTTTTTGTTTTTACATTATCAACATCAGTAGCCATGTCTCCTTTGAATTCACATTGTGAAGACACATTATTCCATTTACATGGCATATACCATGGATCTCCAGCAATCTGGTTACATATTGTTGGACTGTCTATTGCATTATAATCCATACAATGGTCTGCACCTACAGGTGGCGCTGCCATCTGATCCCAACATTGGGTATCATATGTTACATCACAGCTGTTTCCAGTCCATTTACAGCATGTGGATAACATAGGGATTGTTCCACACATGTCCTGACTGGTTACATTTGCACAAACTATTCCATCATCAAGCCCATTACATTCAGCTGCACTAGTATTATATACACATCCTTTAACAGTAGTACAGTTAGCTGACAATCCGTCAAACATCCAACATCCAGGATTTACACCTTCAAAAGATATTCCTCCAGTTGGTGCAGTACAGTCAGATCCATTCCATTCTCCCCATCCACTTTTCATACATTCTCCTTCATTAGTGAAATCAGAGAATCCTTTTATTTGTTCAAAACAGAATCCTGTTTTATTCTCCCAAGTACAACCATTATCTATACAACCTTCTGAACCATTTCCACCATTCCATGTCTCATATTGCCAACAATTGTTGTTCCATGGTCCAAAGCAGAACCCATCAGCATCAGATGCTACATCCCATGTACAGCTTAAGTTATATGCATTGCTCTGACATGCTGTTGAATTTGTATCATCATAATTCCAGCAGGATCTTTTTTCACACCATCCCCAATCTGATGATGCTTGTGTCTTCCAAGCACAGTTTAAATCTCCAACACATGTGAAATTATCCCAATAACTCCAGCATCCTTTTTCATAACATGTGCTCCATGTTGAATCCCATACACAATCATTTGTTTCACAGTCATTTTGAAGATAATAATCCCAGCATTGTGCTCCTGTTTCCTCACACCATCCACTTGAATCCTCAGTCCATTCACACTCATTACTAAGAGTTGCAGCCAAACAGGTTGCATTTGTTTGCAGGTCCCAACATCCTTTATTCATACAGCTACTTGACCATGAATCCCATCTGCATGTTGCAGTGTTTGTTGCGTTTATGCAGTCTGCCTGAACATCAATAGCATAGCAATCTGATGAAGCTGCTTCATTACAATAACCCCAGTCAGTGTTCCACTCACATCCTTTATTGGGACAATCAGTTTGGCTCTGACCCCAACATCCCTCTTCCATACACCAGCCATTATCCCAATAACATTTTCCTGATATGCTGTTGTTACACGCAGTTTCATCATCATAATTTCCGCACCAATTTGTGTTACACCACCCGTTGTTTGAATCCCATGAACAATCTAGATTAAGTGAATCTGTTGTGGTCTCACATTGAGTTTGATTTGTATTATCATAAGTCCAACAGTTATATTCATAGCAATAATTAGCATCCCAGTAACAATTTGTTTTTGAATCACAAGAAGTTATATCATTATAGTTCCAACATCCCTGCCAGTTGCATGTTCCAGTGAGGTTGGTATCAGTATCATTCATCCACATACAACCTGTTTTTGAGTTACATACTGTACTATCATTTACACTATAATCATTGCAATTAGGCTGGTCACATGTTCCTGAGCCTGTCCATTCACAAGAAAGACTCTCTGTGTTGCCTGTGCATGCACTTGTGTTTTCCCAGAAATTCCAGCACTCTTTTTCAGTGCACCACCCATTAGCTAATGTTCCTTTCCACATACAGCTATTCAATGTCTCACATGTTGCGTTTGTTGAGTAATCCCAGCACCCTTTTTTATAACACCACCCTTCACCATCACCTGTGCTTTCCCATTCACAGCTAGCTGATAATTCGCAGGTTCCTTGAATACTGTAATCCCAGCAGTTTCCTCCTGCTTCTTGACAATATGAATTTGAATTCCAGGCAAAACTTGCATCCTCACATTCTACTTTTGTTTTATAATCCCATGCACCTGGTTTATAACAATAATTTCCTGAATCCCACCAACAACCTATTCCTGCACCATCACATGTGGTTGATGTTGAATAATCACTGCATCCTGGAGGACCTTGACATGATGTGTCTTTCCATAAACATCCAGTTACATTTATGCAAGGAGTCTCTGTCCAATAATTCCAACAGTCAACTGCCTCTTCACACCATCCAGAGCCCATAAACATAGAATCTCCTGTCTTCCAAAAACATCCGGTTTCATTTGCATTGGTACAGTCTGTTTCTCCAAAATAATTCCAGCAACCTTTTTCCATGCAATAACTTCCCCATGTATCCCAGGTACAATCATCAGCATTTCCATCACTATTAGTATCAACTGCTTCGCATGTTGCTTGGTCAGTGAAATCAGAATCCCAACAATTAACAGCATCTGCAGAGCTGACGCTAAGTGCAAACATGAAGATTGAGAACAAAACCGTAAACATAAACTTGTTATTGAGCCACAAATTTTTAGGATTTTGTTCTCTAGTCATATTAACAACACCACCAATTATTTTTTGAACAATTATAAGAAGATGAGTATAATATTAAAGAAAATAGTACAAATATGTTTTTTATTCCCACAAAATCACCTTCTTTTACTATCTTTGTATGTTTTTTGATTACATCATTTATATATTTTTCTAAAAAAACCATACTTATGGGTATTTATCTATAAGTAGTCATCTTCTTCAAGTTCTTCTTGTTTTTCCTCTTCTTCTGACTTTTTATTCTTTTTGAAGTAGAAGAAAACACCAGCTAATATTAGAATTATTAATGATCCAGCTGCTGTGTATATCCACCATGGATATGTTAAGAATTGATTTTGTTCTTCTGATATTGCTTCTTCCTGCGTTGTGTTTGTTTGATTATATGTTATGTTTTCCTGCTGAATTAGTGGTAGTTCAAAGCTCTCATTTACTTCGATAATAGGAACAATGATTTTATGCTTCTTGGCTGAAATAGTAAAATAACTTAGTGTTCCCATAATAGAGCTATAATAAAAATTATCATCGTCTTCTGTTGCGTAATATGTTAAAAGCTCTTTCCAGTTATCTGAAACATATTTCATCAATATTATTTCTTCTTTCTTAATATTATTTTCTGATGCCCAGCTCTTGTTTACATTAAAGGTTATATTTATTTTCATTATATTTTCATTTTCTATGTTTGATTTATTAACAACAAGATACTGGTATGCTCCTGCTACTGGTTCTTTAAATCCTTCTGGTTTTTTGCTTAATCTTTCAACTGTTAATTTAACATTGTAGGCTTTTTCATTTAATGATATGGAAATGTTCTTGAAAGAGATTTTTTCTTTTTCTATGCTCATTGTTTTTGTTTCTCCCTGCTCAATCTTATACCATTGCTTTGTTTCTTTTGTGTCTGATGAAGATGAATAAGATGAACCACCACCTCCTCCCCCTCCGCTTGTTCCTGAATTACAGGACTGAGTGATAGAGGGCTTGTTGTATGTTGTTCCGCAACTTTTTGAGTCAGTGCATATTCTTGATTGTGAGCTAGATGAGCAACCACCCCAATCACCACACCCCCACACTTCTATGCATTGCTCTATGACTCCTGAATGACTAAGATTAGTTATCTTGTATTGTGCCCCAAGATCTGTGCATGTATATCCATTATATGATGTTCCGTTGCACACAACGCCTGTTTCGTTTGTGCCTGAGCACCCATTGTTTATGTCACTGATTGAGCCTATTTCTGCGTCTTTTACACAAACAGAATCTGTTGAGTTGTTAATATCATCAACATAAATTATTTTTGTGTTGTTTTGTGAAGCAAGACTTAATCCCCTTACAATCATTGAGCCTAATATGCTTGTGTTTTCCTGCTTGTTTATTGTTATGTTTGAGAGGTTGAATGTTGAGTTCTCAGAAAATGTCCAGTTGAATTCTATAATTTTATGTGTTCCATTTGTAATATTGACTGTAAATGAGCCATTGAATATTTTTGTTATATTTGTTGAGCCATTTATGGATAAAGAGAGATTTGTCAGGGTTGTATTTATAGAGCTGGAGTTTCCTAAAACATAATCAGAGCTGTCATTAATTCCATCATTGTCATTGTCTTCTACTTCAAGAACTGTTATAGTGACATTCTGGGAATCAGTTAAAGAGCCATCAGAAACAGTTACTGTTGTTATATATGTGCCTGAACTTTTGTAATTTGTTCTCCACATTCCTGATGAATTCAGTGGAGATGTATAATTAAATGTAAGATTGTCCATATCAGGATTTGTTGCATTTAAGTCACCACTTGAATTTATATTAACAAGCCCGGATTCATTCACTGTTATGTTGCTTAGATTATTAAGCACTGGCGCTATATTTGTGTTATTAATTGTCAGCAGCCATGTTATTGAATCTGTTTCAGTGCTGTCGTTAATGATTACAGTTATATTATAATAGCCTGTGCTAGTGTAATTTCCTGTGAAAGTATAATTCGAACTGTTGCTAACAAGAGTGCTGTTCTTTAACCAGCTTATTAATATTGTTTCATTATCAGCATCTGAAGTTGTTATGTTGAATATTTGGCTGTCTGGTTCTGCTACTGAAATGTTTGTATTATTAGGATAATATGTTAATATAACAGGAGCATTGTTTGTGTTGTTTACAGTGAGGTTCCATGATTGTGAAATTGTTGCTTTTTCATCGTTCACAAACAATGTAACATTATAAATTCCTGATTCTGTGAAATCAGGCTGATAAAGCCATGAGCTGTTTGTTGATTGTGTTGAAAGATTAAGTGTCCAGTTATATGTTAAATTGTCATTGTTTATGTCAATGGATGTATGATTGAATTGGATTGATGAGTTTTCAGCAACAGAAATGGTTGAGATGTTTGGTGTATAGCTTGTAATGTTTGGAGCAGTGTTTGTAAGATTAAAGTATCTTATTTGTGAAGAACCCCAATTATTTACAGAATCATTTGCCCAGACTTTGTAGTAAAACACACCAGAGCCTGTTATGCTTTTGTTTTTGTAGCAGCTCATGTTTGACCCCATTCCAGAGATTGTCATTGATTCATTTGTATAGTTCCATTCAAGAAGACAGGAAGATATATTATTAGACAGATCAACTATTGAAACATTTATCTCAACTGAGATATTTAATGATGTAACATTTTCTTTGCTTGGGTCTGCAAAAGTGATGTTTGGTCCTGTTATGTCAGCATCAAAAAAAACAATAGAATAGTTTATGTTTGAGTAGGAATCATTTGCATATACTGTTAAATTATAACTGCCATCGCTTGGGATTGTTAATGATATGTTGTTGCAACTTGGAAGAGTTTGGTTTTGGTTGGATGTGTTTGTGAACCAGCAGCTTTGGGTATGAGAATCTATAACTGAATAATTAAGCACAACAGGGTTTTTGTATGTTGATCCGTTTTGTGGGGAAGAGATAATTATATATGGTGCTACATCATCACTTGTGGTTGTTATTAATGAGAATTCTTGGTTTGGATACGGAATTGCTGAGCCATTCACAACAACAGTATATATTCCCTGGTTTGGGTTTGATATATACACCTGTTCAACATTATTTATATCATCTATCTGGGTTTGCACAGCAGAGTTTGAGGGATTTCCTGAGTCAAGTGTCCATGGATAAAATCTAGCACCACTTGAATTTGTGACTATAATATCAAGATCATTTATGAGCTGTTTTGAGATAGATACTGATCCTGGGTAATCATTCCACACAAGCGTTATCTTTAACTCAGATTTATTTTCAGGAAGCTCAAAATAATATGTTGTGGAATTTCCTGTTGAGGTTATATTTTCAGAGAAGAATATTGTTTTGTTTGAGTTATTTGTTATATAATCAACTGCTGATGTTGCGTTTACCAATCCCCACCCATTGTAGAAATCAGGACCTGTTGTGTTTAGGTCTTTTGCTGTATGTATCAAAAGAGCTTTAATAAGGGAAGATTTTGGGTTGTTGTTATTATTAAGGCTTTTATAATGCTCATAAAGCAGCAGCACAATTCCTGAGACAACAGGAGCTGCCATTGAAGTACCACTTAGTGAAAAATATGGAGGAGTGTAGGTTGTGCTTGCATTTGGTATAGTTGATGTAACACCAACCCCATTTGCAACAACATCCGGCTTTATTCTTCCATCATCTGTTGGTCCCCATGAAGAAAAGCTTGCCATGCTCTCATCATCACCAACAGCGCCTACTGTTATTGTGTTTTTGGATGTTCCCATAGGAGTTGATGTGTTGTATGTGTATCCAATGCTTCCACAATAAGAAGCACCACTACTTCTTTGGTTGCCTGCTGACCAAACAATTGTTATTTCTTTTCCTTGTGAACCTCTTGTAGCATTATCCACCCATATATTATCTGTGAAATAATTTCCCAGAACTGCACCACAATTAGCATCACTTATAGGACTTGGTGAAAATCCCCAGCTATTCTGTGAAACAACAGCATCATATGTGTTTATTGCTGCACTGTATTCTGTGTTAAATTCATTCACATCATCAAACCATTCATGTGTGATTAAGGTGGATTTTGGGGCCATTCCTTTGTATAGGCTATTTGTTGTTCCGTTTCCCAACATTGTTCCTGCCACATGTGTTGCATGATCCTGAACAGAGCTTCCTGAGTCACCTATTGTAACTCTTTCATGAAGATCTGTGTGGTTTCCTGCCCATCCCTGGTCCCATTCAGCAGCCACAACACCATCTCCTGTAAGATTATATGGATGCGCCTGTATCAACTGGACTCCTGACACGTTCCTTGCATTGTTGTTGTGTGTTACCTTTATTGGAAAAACATCTGTCACCCATTTTATGCTATCTTCTGATGCAAGAATGTTTAATTGGTTTTTTGATATGTTTATTATGAATTTATTATTGGCTAAATTATAATCATCAGTGTATTTTGAAAGTATTGAATTTTGATCTGAGACATCAGAGAAAAAGTATCCTTGTAGTTTTATTTTATTTTTTTTAACTTTGTTTAGGAAATTCCCTGATTTTGATCTTGTTTCTAATGAATGCAATAATTTATCCTGTTTTTTAAGATCCCCAATAAAGATGACATCTTCATGTTGTTCTAACTCATTTATTTTTGATGATGGAATTGATATTATCCAGGCATGATCAGGAATATATTCAAGGAAAGTTAGTTCATATTCGCTAAAATCTTGCTTTTCCTGCTCTGTTGGAATGTGATCTAGTTGAAGTAAAATATGCTTTTTTTGGTTTGTAAATACAGATGTTATTGTTCTCTGGGGGTTTTGTTCAACATCTACTTTTTTATCAGGAACAAACTCTCTTGATTGGAGATGAATCTTTTTTTCAGCCATAACAATAGGCAGAGCTATCAACAACACACATATTAAAACAAAAATCTTATTCTTCATTCCAAGATTCAACCCCTATTATATATTCTGAATATTCTTCAGTTAGCTTTCCTGTTATTGTGTACTCTTTATTGTGCCTCAATGGAGAACATATTAATCCACAGTTATCTCCAGAACATTTTTGCTCATCATATAATAATTTTATGTTTAGGTTTTCTGATACAAGATATAAACTACCGGCGCATGAGTTGCAACATGGATCCTCTTCTGGGCATTCCATCAATGTACATATTACTTTATTATCAAGCGCTGTTGTTGCTGTAACAGTGATTGTTTTTCCTAAATATTCCTCAGGATTGGCTGCTATATCTGACAACTCAATAGTTTGTTGACATCCAACCAGCATTAATAAAAGCATTAAAAATATAAGGATTATTTTTTTCATTTTTTATCACCTTTTTTATTGGTAAGTTTCATTAGTTTCTGCACAAGAGGAAGCTCTTTGTTCAGCTTGTACATCTCTGCCCTTCCTATTTTTCTGGTTCTGGTTATTATGTTGGTTTTTATTAATTCGTTCCAGAACAGCTCAAGTGTAGCTCTTGATATCCCTGTTCTTGCTGCTATATCTGATTTACAATAGTCTATTGTTGAGTTATTAAGTAAAAAGTCCAGAACCAACACTCTTGGAGATCTTCCAAATGTAGAAACTAAATCTCTCATATTTTTTATAAGAATATTTATTATTTATAAATGTATTCTTTTTATACATTAAATGTATTATTTTTGTTCAATATCTTTTGTTTTTCTAATAGTTTTGTTTAAAACATACTCACTATTAACTCACTAACGTTCGTAAGTTGTAAGCATAGCTTCCAACCGTTCGTAGCTTTTATTTTTAAGAAAAATAAAAGTAAAAAAAAGAAAGAAAATTAATAATGCTCTTTTTTCTTGTAGAAGTAAAAGAACACTCCAACTAAAATAATTAGTATTAAGCCATAAAACAAGAATGTTAAGTTAGACTTAACTTCTTGTGCAGCCCCAACTGTTACAGTGTCAAGTGTGTCTAATCTCTTGTTTACAATATAACTCATATCTTTTTCTTCTCCTTTTAGTACAACATCAAAACTCCATTGAACTATTGGGTCTGCCTGAAGCACTTGTGGTTGTAATCCAAGGAATGTTACTTCGCTTACATGAGCTGCCATTGATTTAGGGATTGTCTCAACAATGTTAACATCCCTTGCCTCTTTATCTGGCTTTATCTTTAGATTAATTTTTGACTTAAACACTTCTTTATCAGGAGCAAGCTCTTTGTTTGTTATTTTGAATGTTTCAAGAGATTTTTCAACATTAACTCCTTTTCCTTTTGATGCTTTTTCAACAGCTTCTTTTGCTTCTACTGATGTTGCTGATTCTCTTGCGTTTTGAACAGCAAGATCTGTTTTTTCAGCAAAAATTGTTACTTTGACAACAGTTTCGATTTCTGGAAGCTTTTCCATAGCCTGTGTCTGTAGCTCTGTGGCCTGTTTAAGTAATGCTGCTTTTAATGATGGGTCTGTTTCGGCTTCTGCCTGTGCAAGAAGTTGATTTGATCTATCAAGTATGTTTCTTCCTTCCTGGAAAGCTGCATCATTCAACCCAAGTTCTGCATCTACAATAACTGTTTCAAGAGCTTCAAAAGTCTCAGTATCCATGATCATCTTTACATTGGCATTTTCCTGGTCCTGTTTTGCACCATCAAGCTGTGTTATTGCCTCTTCAGCGCTTATTGTACCGGCTGCAAGGCTTTCTGAAACACTATCAATTACATCCTTTGCACTATTCAAAGAAACATCAGCAGGTGGAAGAACAACTCCAGTAGGCTGTTCTACAACAGGGGTTTCTGGAACTACTTCTGGCTCTGGTGTTGTTTCAGTATCAGCATCAGTGCTTCCACTTCCGCCTCCTCCACCACCACCTGTTGCTCCTCCTGATATACAACCTTCATCTACATCTCCATCACAATCTTCATCTAAAGTACCATCACATGCTTCAGTTGTTCTTGCAGCACATACAGCCCATGCATTATCACTACCGCATGTCTGAGTGCTTGATGCACAAACACCAACTGTATAATCTTCACATGTTCTGGTTGTTCCTTCATATATTGCTGTGTCTGTATCATCACAGTCACCGCCAGCACTGCATCCTGAACCATAAGTATCTCCATCTGTATCAACACAGATATCTGCGCTTGCAGATGCTGTTAGATTAAGTAATGCTCTTTCTTTTGGAATATATGTGGCAGATGTTGCTGTTAACACATCTTGAACATAAAATGTTACTGTTGTTGCAGATGAACTACTACATCTTTCAGCAGCATAAACATCATCTATCCCATAACCACCATTGCTGTCTGTTGTTATTGAGAAATCATTTCCATCAATGCTTGCTTTTACAACAACATTCTGGCCAACTATAGTGCCGTCTGAATCATACACATAACCATAAAATTCATGAGGAAAATCTGGAATATCTCCACTAGGGCAACTTATCCCATATGATAAATTAAGAAGTATAAACATAAACAATGTTATTGGTAATAGTTTCAAGTATTTGCTGTTCATTTTTTAACCCCCATTGTAAAATTGTAAAAAAAATAAAAAAGAAAGGACTTGTTAGCCCTTTATATATAGGTGTCTGCTGTGTTCATGTATATCCAGAATGCTGACCCTTTATTCCAGAGATTATCTCCTGTCATGTCAGTATTCAACACATTCACAAGCAAATCTGTTGCATTGTTGTAATAATACAATGAATCCCAGTTTCTGTCACCTGCACTGCATAATCCACCATTGCTGGATCCACATACACTAGCAAGTGCGTCATCTGTATCAACACCATCTGCTCCACCAGCATCATATGCACCTATTGTGTGCCATCCTACTGGTAGGCTTAATCCACCATATGGTTGTGCTGGTGTTCCTGTTGTGTATTCTCCATACAAGAACAAATCAGTTGCAGCTGATGTGTTTACCCAGTAGCCTTTTCTTGGCTCTAGAGTTGTCAGTGAATCAGCTCCATCACTATTCCATATTCTCCATCCTGTGCCATTGTAATAATACATTTTTAGTATTTTACTATCATTGGCAACCATATCACCAATAGATGTATCTGATAGCACGAATGGTACTGAAAGTAAATTCCAGCCAGCTGCTAATCTTGTTGTCAGATTCTGAGCCATTGTCATTGTCAATGACAGGTTATACTGTGTTGCAGCACCCCTTGCAGTGTTATTTGCATCAATTGGAAGATAATTTGTTGCTCCTGCTAACATTCCTGTCTCAATATATGAGCAGCTATAACCATTTGTTATTGCTGTGCAGTCATTTGTGTAGTTGAAGTTTGAATTCAATGCTCCAGTAACCCTACCAATTCTTATTGATGACTGATTAACAACAGATGTTCCTGAGGCCTGTGTTACATTGAATGTCACTATTCTTGAAACTGTTGCGTTTGCATTAATTCCAGACACAATTACAGGCACATTAGTGTCAATTTTTAATGTTCTGTTTGAAGAATTATATGCGCTGTTTGCTGGAAATGCTGTGTCATTACACCAAACATTCCATATATATTCTCCATTTGGTATGGAAAAGTTTGTTGCATTGGCAGCACCAACTATTAATGATGAGTTTGCTGCAAAAGTACCTGAAAAGTTAGCATATAACATACAACCACCAAGATTGTTGTCTGTTACTGTCCATGTGAAATTTACTTCTGCAGTTGTACTCCATGCATTGTTTGCTGGAATACCAAGGTTAACACTTGAGTTAACAGAGTCTGTCTTATAATGATATACTTGTGATGTGTTTGCTTCTCCTGAATCCTCATATGCAATAACCCTCCAGGAATAGTTGATATTATCAACCAATGTTCCCATTGTTACTGAATTGTTTGCCACAGCAAGTGTGGTATAAGCTGTAACATTAATATGTGAGAAGTTGCTCCAGTCTGAAAACTGTATTATGTAGTTCTTGAAGTTTGCTTCTGTTACAGCAGTCCAGTTTACTGTTGGAGTTAAATCTGCTCCCAACACGTCATTCCCATAATACAATGAGCCAAGCAAAACATTTCCAAGTGTTGGTTGTGTTACATTTAATGTATCAACTTTTAATGTGAAGTTTGCTAATGAGTTCAACCATGCATATCTTCCTGAGGAATCATTACACCATGCATTCCATAGGTATCCTGTGCCGTCAGCTAATGGTAATGATAGGTTTACCTTACCACCATTTGTA
>JABMPP010000091.1 GCA_013202955.1 Candidatus Woesearchaeota archaeon
ATCTTGGATATATAAAATGATAAAACAAATAAAAAAAGTTGGAGAAGCTGTTTGGGAGATTCCAACTAGTTATAAACAAGGAATGCTGGTTCCTGCAAGAATATATGGAACTGAAAATATATTGAAAAATATGGATGATGGTGTTTTTGACCAGGTAACTAATGTTGCTTGCTTGCCAGGGATCCAAAAATATTCATACTGCATGCCTGACGGACACTGGGGTTATGGTTTTCCTATCGGAGGAGTTGCTGCTTTTGACCTGGATGAAGGAGTAATCAGCCCAGGTGGAATTGGTTTTGATATTAATTGTGGAATGAGGTTAGTTACAACTAACCTAACATATAAGGATGTCAAGCCAAAATTAAAGGAATTAATAGACACTTTTTTCAGAACAGTTCCTGCTGGAGTAGGCGCAAAAGGAATTCTAAAGTTAAATGATAATGATTTAAAGGAAATAATGGTTGATGGTGCGCAATGGTGCATTGAAAAAGGATATGGATGGGATAAAGACAAGCAGAGCATGGAAGAATTTGGAAGAATTAAGGATGCAGATCCTGAAAAAGTATCCCAAAAAGCAATAAGCAGAGGAATAAAGCAAGTTGGAACATTAGGAAGTGGAAACCATTATCTTGAAGTTCAAATGGTCAAAGCAGAAAATATTTTCGAACCTGAGATCGCAAAACAATTCGGAATAATTGATAATGAACAGATTGTTGTTATGGTTCATTGTGGAAGCAGGGGATTCGGACACCAAATAGCAACAGATTACTTAAGAACATTTGATGATGTTATGAAAAGAGATAAAATAGAGGTCAAAGACAGACAATTAGCATGCGCACCTTTTAACTCCAAAGAAGGACAGGATTATTACAAAGCAATGGCATGCGCAGCTAACATGGCATTTGCAAACAGGCAAACAATACTTCATAGAATAAGAGAAGGATTCTCAAAAGTGTTTAATCAAGATGCTGAAAATCTAGATCTTAATCTTGTTTATGATGTTGCACATAACATAGCAAAAGTAGAAAAGCATAAAGTAGACAATAAGATGAAAAAAGTTCTTGTTCACAGAAAAGGTTCAACAAGAAGCTTTGGACCAGGACACGAGGAATTAGCAGAAAGATTTCAGAAAACAGGCCAACCAGTTATTTTAGGTGGAAGCATGGAAACAGGTTCTTATTTACTTGTTGGCACAAAAAAAGCAGAAGAAGAAACATTTGGGAGCACTGCTCATGGTTCTGGAAGAACAATGTCAAGAACACAAGCAAGAAGAACATTTAGAGGAGATAAGCTGCAAAAAGATATGGAAGCAAGAGGAATATATGTAAAAGCAGTCTCAATGAAGGGGCTTGCTGAGGAAGCAGGAGATGCCTACAAAAACATATCTGAGGTTGTTGATGCAATTGAAAAAGCGGGAATCACAAAAAAAGTTGTTGCATTAAAGCCAATAGGCAATGTTAAAGGATAATTCTAAAATGGGGTTCAAAGAAGTATGCAAAGAGATTCTGGAAGAGTTAAAGAAAAGAGATATAACAGACCAACATAAATTTAACAGATTAAAATTAGAAGTTCTGCAAAGACATAAGCTTTATGAGATTCCAACAAATGTTGATATTGCGTCTGTTGCATCTGACAGAGACAGGGAAAAATACAAAAAACTTCTAACAATAAAGCCTGTTAGAGAGAGTTCTGGTGTGAGTGTTATAGCAATAATGACAAAGCCAATCAAATGTCCGCATGGTAAATGTATTTATTGTCCTGGGGGACCTGGAAGTGTTTTTGGTGACATGCCTCAAAGCTATACAGGAAAAGAACCAGCAACAAGAAGAGCAATCAGAAACAATTATGATCCCTATCTACAAGTTTCAAACAGATTAGAGCAGTATATGGCAATGAACAAAACTCCTGATAAGATAGAGCTAATAATAATGGGAGGAACATTTCCAAATTTTCCAAAACATTACCAAGATAATTTTATAAAATATTCATTCAGCTCAATGAATGATCTTTCAAAACTTTTTTTCAAAAACAATAAGTTCAACTCAAAAAAATTCATTGATTTCTTTGAGCTTCCTGGTGATATAGAGGATCCAAATAGAACAAAAAAAATACACAACAAGCTCCTAAAATTAAAGAAAAAAGTAGATCTTGGGAAAGAACACTTAAAAAATGAAAAAGCAAAACTTAGATGCATAGCAATGTGTATTGAAACAAAACCTGATTGCTGCAAAAAACCTCATATAAATAACATGCTTAGATTAGGGGCAACAAGAGTTGAGTTAGGAGTGCAGACTGTTTATGATGAAATATTGAAAAAAGTCAATCGTGGCCACAATATTCAGGACACAATCGAAGCAACACAGTTAATGAAGGATTCGTTTTTAAAAGTTGGTTATCATATGATGCCTGGATTGCCTGGTGTAACAAAGAAAATGGATGAAGAGTCATTAAAAGAAATAATAATTAATCCTAATTTTAAGCCAGATGCATTGAAAATATACCCAACAATGGTTATGAGAGGCACTGGACTTCATGGATTATGGAAATCAGGAAAATACACCCCAATGAAAACAGAGCAGGCAGCTGAAATGATTTCTGAGTTCAAGAGAATTGTGCCAGAATATATGAGAATAATGAGAGTGCAGAGAGATATCCCAACATTCATGACAGAAGATGGAGTAGACAGAACAAATCTAAGGCAATATATTGATAAAAAAACAATCCAAAAAGGAATAAAATGCAGATGTATAAGATGCAGAGAGCCAAGAGATAAGAAAATTGATATGAGAAATGTTAAAATAAATGTTAAAGAGTATGAAGCATCAAAAGGAAAAGAGATATTTATATCTGCAGATGATGAAAAAAATGATTTATTGCTTGGGTTCTGTAGATTAAGAATTCCATACAAGCCATTTAGAAAAGAAATAACTAAAAAAAGCGCTGGAATAAGAGAGCTTCATGTTTATGGAGAGAGTGTTGAGATTGGAAAAAAAGGAAAATCTATTCAACATAGAGGATTAGGCAAAAAATTAATGAGGAAAGCAGAATTAATAGCAAAAAAGGATTATGGTATAAACAAGATGCTTGTTATATCTGGAATAGGTGCAAGAGATTATTACAGAAAATTAGGATACAAAAAGGAAAAGGTTTATATGGTGAAGAGGATTTGATAATTTAAAATGGAAGAAGCAAACAAAGATGAACAAATAGGATTTCATAAAGGAGCTTTATCAACATTAGCTAAGGAAAGACAAGAAGTTGGCAAGATGCTTGGTATTGTAGAGCAGTTAATGCAGATGCATGTCAAGGCCTTGAAAGAGCTTGGTGTTGACCTGGAAAAAGAAGCAAAAAAGCTCGAAAAGGATAAAGAAGAGAAGTCTAAGAAAAAAATCGATGAACTACTTTAATTAACTATAGATTTCTTATAACTAAGAAGTAGTAACAAAACAGAAAGCTTTATAAAGAAATTTTACTTTTTCAGAGGATAAATAGCCAATAGAATAAAAAAATGACAGAAACAGAACTATTATTCATGGATATAAAACCTTCATTTAGCATGGAGCATAAGAAAAACATAGATTATCTTGTAAATGGTTATGTTAATGATTTCTCTGATGCTTATAAAAAAGTAGAAAAGGATAGTTTTGAAAATTCTCTAGAGGATGTATTAAACAATGAATCAATAAAAAGCACTGTTGATGATGCTTATAATTATCTAAAGAAAAACACAGAACCACATTTATTCCCAAAAGAAGGGGAAGAAATGATAAAATTCGGAATTCTTGCTTCATTGGTTTATCATGATAAACAACACAGAAAAACAGGTGGTTATTATTTCAAGCATCCTTTTGAATTAGCAATTGATCTTGCAAAATTGGGAGAAGATTACATAACAATAACTGCTGCTCTGTTGCACGACACCATAGAAGAAAAATTAGAATCAGAGAAAGAATCAGGAAATGATGTAACAAGAGAGGAATTAATAAGAGAACTTGAGAGAACACTTAACAAATTTTACAGCATATGCAAAACTGACTTGTTTGAAAATTCTGCATTTGATTATTATCAAACATTAAGAATGTTTCATAGTCATAAATCTGGTAAAGATCTGGATAAAGTTCTTAATGATGAAGAAAAACAGAAATTCCATTCTCTAATTAAAAAACAAACAAAAGAGCTCCCAATAAGACTTATAAGAAGATTGAGCAGAAGCGATAGATCAGATTATAAAAGATATAAAAGCAATATTTTTTCAGAGCCTGTTATTAGGAAAGAAATAATAGATTTCTTGAAAACTATTAAGAAAAAACTTCCTGGAATTGAGGATAATTACAGAGAATTTTATAATGCTGATATAATTCCAAGAACAGCACAAATCAAATTATCAGATATGGATAATAATCTTGAAACACTTAGTGTTATTAATATTGAGCTCGAGGAATTAATAGAAAGTGGAGTTATCAAAGATAATATAATAACAAGAAGTGGAGTGATGCTTCAAAATAGGAAAAAACAGTTTCTTGATTATTTAGAAAGACAATACAAGGTTGAGGCAGAACAAAGGGAAAGAAAAAAATATTCCTTAAACGCAAATGTTAAAAGAAACTTAGCACATGCTCTTGGTGAAAAACATCTTCTTACAGGGTTTGGCACCACAAAAAATATTTTTCATGCGCTTTTTAGATATAATTCAATAATTTCTGAAAAAAGATTCAAATATTATGCAAAAAGCTGGTGGTTGAGAAATGAAACAGCAAAATATCTTGACAGAATTGACATAAGAAGCAACCCTTACCATCTTGGGATTCTTAAAGACAAGTTAGATTATTCACATAGTGTCGCGCTTGAAGCAAAAAGTCAGCATTGTGATCATATGGAGGAATATCATCTTCAGCCATGGGAGATAAAAAAATGGGAAGATTTAGTAGGACTCAGATATATTCCTGAAAGAAAACACATAAAAATTTCAGAACCATTTGAGGGGGAAATAATCCCTTATGATGGAATGAATATATCTGAAACAAACGAGCATCTTAGATTGGAAGGGATAGCACATCATCTTTCAACAAAGGTTCTAAAAAAAGAAGAGATGGGAGAGGGAAGAAAGATTAAAATCAGTAAAGAGCTTAGAGAAGACCGAGGATTTCAGCATGGCATATTGTTGGCAATGTGTGAGATAGACCGAGAGTATCTTAAATCCCGGGGTTTTTATTTTGGAAAGGAATTATTCGATTAAAAATGGCAGAAACTATTGGTTTAAAAATTGAGGAAGTTGGAGATGTTGTAGACCTAATGCTATTTGGATTTTTAGATACTGATAAGGATTTTCTCCACACACTCGTAAATATTGAAGGAGAATACTTAAAAACCGACACCAAAGAAGTCATAGAAACAGCTGCAAAGATAAAGGAAAAATACAGTGGGAAAGGAGGCATTGAAAGATTAATTGCTGAAACTGATGACCAAGCTGAAAAAGATTATTGGCAATACAAGTTAGACGATGAAGAGGATGGATTAAAAATAAAAGGAACAGACAGGATAAAAGAACCCAGTGTTCTGGATTTTATTTATCTTTCACCTAAAAACACACAACAGATTATTGAGGTATGGAAGTATATAAACAGTAAAAGTGTAAGCCGTCAATTGTCAAAAGCTAATGAAAAGTATATTATGAAGCGTTTGTTTAATGAGGAAGGGTTAATAAAAAAGATTAATGAGGCAAATGAAAAAGTTGTGTCAGAATTTGCACATGAAACCGCTCTTGAGATGCTTAGTGATATTAGTGGTTTGCAACCATCAATGATGACCCACAGCCATATATCAAACTACATGCTTTATGCTGAAGAGATGTATCATTATCTTATGAGAAACATTGATAGGCTGCCAGAAGAAATTGGAGATGAGCTTAAAAGATATCCCTTATCAAAGCTTGGTAGATTTAAATCAATTCTTCTTAATATGAATCTTTATTGGTTAGAAGAGTTAGAGAAAAAAACAAATCCAACAACTGGAGCATTGGTAAGGGGGAAATCTCTTGAAAGCACAGAAAGAAAATTCGCAAGAAGATTAAAAGATATTGGAGAGAGGATACAAGGAAAAGGAAACACTAAAAAAACAGTTGCAGAGCAAAAAAGATTATCTGGAGATAATTTTTATGTTTCTTTGGGAGATATTTGCATTGGTGACACTTTAGGTTTTGGTGTGTCATACACACCTAAAAGAGAGGAAACCCTGAGATATATGTTTGATGAGATGGTAAGAAAGAGGGGTCTTATTTTATTAAGAAACACATATACATCAGATCAAAAAGTTGATAGGGTTATGGGAGAAAAGCTGAAAAAACTAGAGTTAAGATTAGTTAAATTATATGACCCTTCAACAGGAAGGATATATGATTTTCATTCCATGAAAAGAGGTTCATTATTTGATGATATTTTTGGACAAGACAATCATGCGGACAGATCAGAAACCAAACACAACACAGACCTAAAAAACAACACAACATATAGAGTTATTTACAGATTATTTCAAGAAAAATTATCAGATATTATTGTGAAAAGCATTGATATGGATCCATCTGATGATTATAGAAATGTTGAAGATATGGGTAAAAGATCAATAATAGTTTTGCAAAGGCAAGAAACATTACTGTCTCTCTTAGATTTAAAAGAAGATGGAGAGGATCCACACAGAAAATATGATTTAATTATAGGGAATAAGTGCAGAGTAGATAAAAGGGGAAAGAGAATCTTAATTCTTGAGGATGGTAACCGGACTAAAACAGAATTTCCATTTCCTGCTCAAACATTAACTGCCAGACAGGCATTCAGAGATTTATTCTCTCTTTACAATGTTGAACTGAAAAACATGTTTGATCTTAACCTGGATGAGCTTTATAACCTAACAAACATTGTAGGGAATAGATTAGAGCTCGCAGACCCATTGGAACAGATAAAAAGTGACATGTGTGATTTTACAACACTGGCCTCAATATATGTGCCTAAAGAAGAGAGCAGAGAAGGTAGTAGATTACAGAAAAAAATAGAAAATGCTCAGGAAAAAGTGAAGAAAATTGATTGGATTGGTGATTTGGGTTACAAGGTTTTCAAGTCCTCAGAATCTATCTACAATAGAAGCTCTATTGGTGGTTTAAATAAATTAGCTACAGTATTTTGTGAATATTTAAGAGAATTAAACAGATCCCATGACAAAGTCAAAACAGAGTGGAGAGAGCCAGATGAGAACTATTTAGAGAAACTGCAAGAGATTATGTTTTATGCTGCTAAATTCAGAGTGGATACATATAATAAAATGTTTGAAGTAATGGTAAGAAGTAAATCAAAAAATATGGAGATAATAGAAGAAGGGAATAAGGCATGGAAACTTCTTAACAAACAATATAGAAATATAAGAGAATTTATCTCTGATGGTGAAGAGGTAGAATACTTACAGACCCTAGAAGACATTACAACACAGCATACTAGATTAGAAAAAATAAAATAATTAATCACTGACTTTTAATCTTCTTATTTTTGGAACATAATTTAGAATTTTATCTTCAATTTGTTTTCCACACCCTAAGAAATCATTATTGTTCTTTATTAAAACAAATCCCTTGTTTTTTGTTGTTTTGAATAAATCAAACCCTTTCATCCAGAGTTTTGCTTCATTATCGTGCAGCTCAACTATATTCTTTTTTGAAACTGGGCCTATTATCTGCGATCCCTCAATTGACAATCTTATCTGCTTGTTTTTCATAAACGCAAAATATATCCCAATTGAGTTTATATTAAGATTATCAATATTGATATCAAATACCTCTTTGTTTGCGATGTAGATCTTGTTCTTTTCATTCATTAAAAAAACATAATCAAGTTTTGACTCAAAACCAAATTGTTTTTTCAATATTGATAATATCTCCTTTACTTCTTTACTGTTTAATATCTTGAGTTTTTGCATTGTTAAAACAAATTAAAATTGATTTAAAAAACTATTGAAAAGTAAAGGTTTTAATAGATTTTTATATTTGTAAATAGATGAGCAAATGGAAGATATTAATGATTTAGAAACAATAATAGAAAATAGTGAAGAAAGGGTTCCTTCTGAAGTAATCACAACACTTATGGAGATGTTAATGGATGTTAATGCCTTTGAACAAAAAAAACAATTATTTACAAAAGGATATCTAAAAACAGGAATACCAAAAGTAACAATAAAAAAATATATGTATCCTAATTCAAAATCATATCCAATAACAGGTTCTAAAAAGCTTGCAGAAATTTTGTTGGATAGTTATAAAAGAGTGTTAAATGGGGAAAGTATTTTCCATAAAAAATTTGTAGACATGAAAAAGCTTAATTCATTAATGAGAGGATTAATTGGGTATGAAATGTTTTCTTCCCCAGAAGAAGAAGCAAGATATTTTGCAGATAAATTTAAACTTCATACATGGAGAACAATTCTTAGCAGCATTATAATGCCTAAACATGTAAAATATGGATCTAGTTCTTACCTTGTATATCAAAAACATGCATCAGAGTTAAGAAAAATGAGAGATAATGAAGAAAGATGGGATATTAATAAAAAATATTTGAGTGATTTTGTAAGTTATGAAACATATGTATCTCAAGCAAACATGGTTGTGGAAAAATGTGGATTCTTATCAAAAGAACATCTTGCAATTCATCTTGCAAGAATATTTGGTGAAAAAGAAACTAGAATGATAAACACAATGTATAATAACAATTTAAACAGAAAAAAGATTTGGAATGATTATATGGGAGAATTATTAGAAAGGAAAGAAAAAGATGAAGAATTAGATGTTGATAAAAAATTATTATTAACCTCATATAGGATTCCAACAAGAGTTATCAATAATCTAGCACTAAAACTTGGAACAGAAGAAGATTTTCAGAGAATATCCAAAGAATTATCCAATGTTTCAGGAATAAGAGCTGACACAATTTATTATAATCATTTGTTAATGGGTGCTGGCACAGCACCAAGAAGTGAATTTGATTACCTAATGAAAAAAGTTGTAGATAATAATTCTTAGTAAACTTTATAAATAAACCCGAATTTTCACACATAAGAAGAGATGTGAGTAGTAGCTTACTTGAATCTTCGAATTTGCATTAAGTAACAAATGGAGGCTAAGAAAATGGCATTATATAAGCATATTCGTGAATTATGGAAAAAACCAAAGCAAAATCTAAAGGAGCTTTGGAGAGAAAGACTGATTGAGTGGAGAAGAGAACCAGTAACAGTGAGAATTGAAAGGCCAACAAGGCTTGACAGGGCTCGTTCTTTGGGTTATAAAGCAAAGCAGGGAATAATTATTGTTAGACAGAGAGTTATTAGAGGCGGAAGACAGAGAGCAAGAATAACAAAGGGAAGAAGGCCAAAGCATTACAGAAGAAAAGAGATAATCGGCAAAAGTTATCAATGGATTGCTGAAGAAAGAGCAAATAAAAAATATCCTAATTGTGAAGTTCTAAACAGCTATTGGGTTGCAGAAGACGGAAAATTTAGATGGTTTGAGATAATTTTAGTGGATAAAGATCATCCTGCAATTCTAAAAGACAAAAATTACAGATGGCTGAGTGAATTCCAGCACACAAGAAGAGTTTATAGAGGATTAACTGCTGCAGGAAAAAGAAGTAGAGGCACACTTACTCATAAAGGCAAAGGCGCAGAAAAATTAAGACCTAGCTTAAGAGCTAAGAAAGGAAGAGCAAAGTAGAGAAAAATTTATATACCTCTTTGTGCAGTTTATAGTATATGAACCTAGTTTGTGCGAAATGCAACTATAAATTTGAAAAGGACAAAACTCCTAAATTATGCCCTTATTGCGGTAAAGAGGGAAGTATGGGAAAAACAAAGTCAGCACAAGACTTTCTCAATGAGTCACTTATGGAGTCAGACGAGTAAGTTTTATAAATGCTTAACTTGTGCCTAGTTCTATGAGATATTCAAGGCAATTAGCTTTAGATGTAATAGGAAAAAAAGGACAGGATAAGCTAAATAAAAGTTCAATAACAATTATTGGTTGTGGCACTTTAGGAACAAATTCTGCTGAACTTCTCTCAAGAGCTGGTGTTGGAAACATATTCATAATAGATAATGAAAAGATTGAATTAAGTAATCTTCAAAGACAGTCATTGTTCACAGAAAAGGATATAGGAAAATATAAAGTAGATACTGCAAAAAAAAGATTAAAAGAGATAAACTCAAAAATAAACATTAAAACATCAAAAGATTATCTAAATAATAAAAATATAAACAGATTAATCAAAAAAACTGATTTAATACTGGATTGTGTTGATAATCTGGAAACAAGATTTCTGATAAATGATTTCGCAAAAAAGAACAAAATAATCTGGATACATGCTGCAGCAATAAAAACAAAAGGATTCATGTTCAATATCTTACCTGGAAAAGCATGTTTAACCTGCTTTATGAAAAAAACAAACGATACTGAAAGATGTGAGGATGTTGGGGTTTTAAACACAATAACAAACATAATATCCTCTTTACAAACAACACAAACAATTAAGATTTTACTTAATAAGAATCCTGAAAATGATTTAATTAGATTTGATGCATGGGAAAACAAGTTTGAAAAAATAAAAGTAAACAAAAATAAGAAATGCGATGCTTGTAATGGAAAATACAAATTTCTTGAGAAAAAAACAGATTTTTATGTAAAGCACTGCAAAACAAAAGCTGCTTTTTCAGCAAAACCAAAAACAAGAATGAATCTTGACCTTAATAAGATAAAAAACAAGTTCAAAACAAAGCTTGAAAGCTCAATCCTACTTATTCTTGATGTTGAAGGAGGAATCATTGTTCACAAATATGGAGAACTGATTTTCAAAAAACTAAATAATGAAAAAAAAGTAAAGGAGATATCTGAAAAGATTTATTCTATAGGAAGATGAAAAAAGCTCTTGCATTATTAAGTGGTGGAATAGACAGCCCTGTTGCAATAGATGTTATGAAAGATAAATTAAAAATAGATGCTGTTCATTTTCATTTTGTCCCATTAACAGATGAAGAAAGCATAGAGAAATCAAAAAAACTAGCAAAACAACTAGGAGTGAAAAAATTATATATAATTCCTTTTGTAAAGCCACAAACAGAAGTGGTTGATAAATGCAACAACAGGTATTTTTTTGTGATCACAAGAAGAATAATGTTTAGAGCTGCTGAAAAACTCTCAAAAAAAAATAGATATGAATTTCTTATAACAGGTGAGAATCTTGGCCAGGTAAGTTCTCAAACATTAGACAACATGACAGTTGTTGACAAAGCATTAGAGATTCCAATCTTAAGACCGTTGCTATGCTTTGATAAAAGAGAGATAATTGACAGAGCAGTTGAGATAGATACTTTCGAAACCTCAAAAGGTCCTGAAATATGTTGCTTATTAGGCCCAAAGCATCCTGCAACAAGAGCAAAGCTCGAATATGTTGAAAAAGAAGAAGAAAAATTAAATATAAAGAAATTAATTGATGATTGCCTAAAAAATATTGAAGTTGTTGAGTTCTAAGCTTTCTTTTTCAGCCACCAAACTCCAAGATAAACCAATGGAGTGTCAAACAATGCAATAATAATTTTTAGAATCCAGTATGGAATTATCAAAGCGAATATATATTCAACAGTGAATTTAGGAGATACAGCATAAAATGCAATAAACATAAAGATTGTTGTGTCAATAAACTGGCTTGCCACTGTTGAGAGATTGTTTCTCAGCCATAAAAATTTTCCTTTTGTTTTTTTCTTCCAAAAATTGAATGCCCACACATCATGAAGCTGACTTATTAAGAAAGCTATAATGCTTGCAACAAATATCCTTAATGTTGTGCCAAAAACTTTTGTGTATTCTGACTGCACAAAGCTTCTCTCTGCAAAGGGAAGAGAAACAGACAATGCAGTAATTAATAAAACAAACACTAATGCAAAAAAACCAATATAGATAAATTCCTTTGTCTTTTTTTTTCCATGAACCTCTTCAATAATGTCTGTTATTAGAAATGTTATTGGAAAAGCAAATATCCCTACAGAGAACTCAACAAACCAAATATTAGTTATTTTTGTGCCTATAAGATTAGCAGCTATCAATGCAGCCACAAACAGACCAAGCAAAAGATTTGTTTTGAATTTTAGATCCCACTTCATTCATCTTCAGAAAATCGGGTTATTTATATTACTTTCTATATATTCAGAATCCATGTTATTATTATAAAGATTGTATACAAAAGCAATCCATAAATAAAATACAATGGGTCAGCTCTTTTCTCATGTGGTATGAATTCTCTTACAACCAAGAACAACATAACACCACCTACAACTCCAATAAGCATTAGATTAAGAATCTGTGGAATATTGAATGTGACTGCAAAAAACATACCAATCAATGTTGACAATGAAAGAAATAGTTTCGCATATCTATTTTCCTTTACATCATAATGCAGCTCATTGAAAGAAACACCTGTTGTGATTGTAACCAATAAAACAGGTATAAAGAATAATGTAAGTGAAAAAGCCCCTTTAGAAGCAAAATCAACAAGCACTATTCCAATAAACAAATGATATATAAAAAATGCAATAGAATGTGACACTTTAAGATCATCCTTTACCTTATCCATTTCAGCAAACTCATAGATATATTTATCAATTAAATAAAGAGAGATAAATCCAACAAGCACAAAAAGAAAGATAAATCGATCTAAATTTGTAACTCCTTTGTAAAGCTCAGGAAAAAGAACAAGCATAAGATATGAAACTGCCAACCCTGATGAAAAAGATAATAAGCTATATTTGAAATCTTCGTATTTTATCTTGATTCTTTCTGAATAATAATGTGAAAGACTTAATATGAAAGCATATGCCAGTGGCAAAAACATTGAAACACCCCTTTTATTAGAATTTTATTTTATTGTTTAAATAATTTACGAGAAATCTTTTTCATAAAAAACCTGTGCCCCATATCTGTAAATCATTGTTTCTGGATCTTTCCAGCAGTTTGCTTCTAATGTTGCTTTCATGCATAAATTGCTCAAAAAATATTCTTTGTCAGATAGTTGTTCCCATACCTGAGGAAGATATGTTGCTTGTTTGCCATTGTTTACAATTATCACCCCGTCTTTAAGAGGTCTTAATAATCTTAAATAATCTGTATAATTAGTCACTTGGATAAGATAAGGCTGTTCAAGCACTGAAATTGTTATTAATATTGAACCCAGCTCTTCAGTCTGCACAGGTAAAAACCTTTTATCATTTGAAACCGTGTTTATTGCATGGTTTCTTACAGATAGGTAAAGAGGTTCATGTGCAGTAAGGCTTCCTATTGAGCCTCTTAATCTTCCTAATTTGTCAAGTGAAACAAAAGCTGCCTTGTCTTTCATCAGCTTTGGATATTTTTCTATAATGTTCATATCAGGCTCTAATCTTGTTCCTTCTCTTACATATTGTTCTATTGTATCTCTGGCAATATTCATTAAAACTGACTGTGCTTCATTATCAAGCATATCATCTGTGGCAACCATTGCAGAATAACCAACAACTCTGTCTTTATTTCCTGCTGTATCACCACTGTTCTTATAATCGAGCAGTTGCATATTCCATTCATATTTTTCTGCAAGCTTAAGAAGTAATAGTAAAG
>JABMPP010000005.1 GCA_013202955.1 Candidatus Woesearchaeota archaeon
CACAACCATAAGAAATAATATAAACCAGCAAGAAGGGTCAGAATCATTAGTTTGGCAATATCAAAGAATAGCAGAAATTCAAAAAAACAATCTGAATGATTATACTGCTGCAATAGACACATATCAGACAATGATAAGTATGGCATCAAACTCTCAGCAAATACTGGAAGCAAGACGGAATAAAATAGATATATACAGCAATTATCTCAATGATTATTCGGCAGTTGTGAGGGAATATGAATTTATTATAAATGAAAATCCAAACACAGAAACATCAGCAAATGCTCAATATGCTATAGGAGAAATATATAGGTATAACTTGAATGATACCCAAAAAGCAATAAATGCATATGAAAGCGTTATAAAATTGATTGAATAATCATTAAAAAATGATTAAATATTTCAAATATTAAATTTTTATACAATTTTTTATTGGCTGATATATTAATCACCATTATAAGAGAGTGATAAAACTTATTAAAAACCTAATCAAATAGAGACAATATAATGGAATTTAAGATCAAAAAAAAGGTTAATCCTAACATCAAGTTATACAAAAAAGAGGAGCTTGACATAGCTTATGAGTTCTCAAAGAGGTTATACAAGGAGTTTGGGACATTTCTAAAGGCTGTTGTGTTGTTTGGAAGCACAGCAAGAAGAAAATCTAAAACAAATGATATTGACATAATGGTTGTTGTTGATGACATAACAACTTATCTTGGATCTGATATTGTAGAGACATATAGAATAATAACTGAAAAGATTGTGGCTGATGTTTCAATAAGAATTCATGTCACATCAATAAAATTCACAAGCTTTTGGCAATATATAAGAGCTGCAGACCCAATAGGAATAAACATTTTAAGGGATGGGGTTGCTTTAATAGACACTGGGTTTTTTACACCAATGCAAGTGCTGCTTTTCCAGGGAAGAATAAGACCTACTTATGAGAGTATATGGACCTATTTTGAACGAGCACCAAGAACACTTGACAATGCAAAATGGCATATTATGCAAGCCACATTAGACCTTTATTGGGCTGTTATTGACTCTGCACATGCTGCACTGATGCGTGTTGGTGAGATTCCTCCAAGCCCTAATCATGTTGCTGAGATGATAGATAGCAAACTTGTGAAAGAAAATCATATTCAGAGAAGATACTCAACAATAATGAGTGATTTCTACACATTATCAAAAAAAATAACACATAGAGAAATAAAGGAAGTGAAAGGAAAAGACTTTGATAAATATTTTAAAGATGCTGAAGAGTTTGTAAATGAAATGAAAAAATTCATCAAACATGGATAAACTTTTTCTTAAGTTACTTGTGTAGCAGTAAATGTAAATGTATTTGTTTTTACTCCAACAGGCTCATCAGAAGGAATAGTAAGATTGAATTCTATAGTGACTGTGTCATTGCTACCAAAAGAAAGATTCCCACAAATTAATGTGGCTGTTGTTGATATGTCTGTAAGATTCAGATAAGTGGTGTTACTCCTAAGCGGATAGATTGTTACATTCCTTGTTGTGTCACTCACACATGAATCTGTTTCCTGCCTTGATCTGTTGCCATTTAGAGTTGCATATTGGAATTCATCTGTAGCATTATTCCCTTTCCAGAACTCATTAGGATTGGCAGATGCAGACATTGTTACATTGATATAAATATTGCCATCATTCTCAATTTCGATTCCCCTACATTCATATGTGGAGTTTGTCCAGTTTACATCATCCCCGCAGTCATTGAATGTGCCTGTCTGATTTGTCTCTGTTGTAAGCACTGTTTCGTTTCCTTCAGCACCTGTTGCTCCTTGGCCAAATTCAACATTGCTGTTTATTGTCAATGATGCAAAACCAATAACAGAAACATTCACAACACCTGATGTTGCCATTCCTGTTATGGTTGGTCTATACCCCATTAATGAATCAGTATAAAAAAAAGATACTGTTGCAGATATAGAGAATAATGTAAGAATAAGAACTGCATAAACAGTAACCCTGTATGGTTTGTTTTGCATCAAACTTTCATCAATTATCTTAATTCACCTATTTATATTATTATTTCATTATTTTAACTATATAAATATTTCCATTAAAAAGTAGTTTATTTAAAAAAATTAAAGACATACTCATTATTAACTCACTTATGTTCGTAAGTTGTGAGCATAGCTCCCAACCGTTCGTAGCTTTAATCATAAAAATATAAAATATTTTTAGGGTGCCAAAGATCTTCGATTTTTAAGCATTTTAAAAAAAATAAAGAAAAAGAAAAAAAAGTTTATTTCTTTAAAAGCACTCCAACAAGTGAAGATACAACTCCCAAGAAAACTATGGCAGCTGCTACTAATAGAGCCACATAGGTTGGACTGTCTGTAAACTTCTTTTGCTGTGTTGGAACAACAGTTACTGATGTATCGTCGCTATATTCAACATCAATGCTTTCCAAATCTTCTTCCTGCTCTTCCTCTTCTTCAGGTTCCTGAACAACAACACACTCATTAACAGTAAGTGTAACTATTTCCATGTCTTCAAGCTTATTCTCTTTATAATAAGCCTTTACTGTTATGTCGTATTCTCCTGTTTCCAAACTGTCAGGAAGTTCTATTTCAAATGCTCTTTCATAAACTGAATCTTCACTTGAGCCGGATTCTATGTCAATCTCTTTTATTTCATAATTAACTCCTAGCTCATCACTTGTAACCTGAACAATAACTTCATCTTCGTCTTCTTCACCTATATTTATAACCTCTACATTTAGGTCAGTGCTTTTTCTGCAATCAAGAATTGGTGAAGATAGGTCAGCTTTGTAAATCAGTAATTCATGTGTGTTTTTGTCAACAGATAATACAAGATTCCATTCGACCTTATGGTCTGTTCCTTCCTCATCTGTTCCTTCCACAAGTACTGTAACATCATAATTGTCTTTGTCAACTAGAATTGGAACATCGAATGACAAGGTTTTTCTTTTCTTACTGCCTGCATTCAGATCAAATTCTTCTGCTTCCTCTTCCATCTCCTCTCCGTCATCAATACCATCTATTGTGACTGTTATAAGGATATCCTGGATTTCAATGTCAGCAGCATCTGAAAACGCGTTTAAAACCTGTATTTTGAATGTTACTGTTGATCCTGGCTCTGCTCTTTTTCCTATTGTCTCTCCATCATTTACACCAGAAGATGTTTTATCATCAATCTCAACATCCAGATCATATATCTCAAGTTTGCTTCCTTCACCAACAACAATATCCCATGAATGTGCTGTGGATAATGCTCCATCACTTACAGAAACAGAAACTGAGAATGTTCCATTTGTGCTTGGTGTCCAGCTTACTGTTCCAGTAGAGCTTAAGCTCATTCCGGTTGGGAATGTTGTTAATGTGTATGTAACGTTGTCATTATCAGCATCTGTAGCAGTAATACTATAGCTATAAGCAACTCCTTCTGTTGCTGTTGTGACAGCTGAAGATGTTACAACAGGTGCATCAGCAACATTATTGACTGTCAATGTGACAATGTTGCTGTCTGTTGTCATAAAACCATCATTTGCAGTAAAAACAACAGTTCTTGATCCATAAAAATTAGCAGCTGGTGTTAATGTTGCAACACCTGATGTCTGATTTATAGAGACTGTTATATCTTCAACTGCAGTTGCGGTGTATGACATTGAAACACCATAAATATGTGTTGAAAAGAAGCTTCCCAAATCAACTGTTTTAGTTGTGTCTTCACTCCATGATGCTACTGTTATATCAGTAACTGTAGGAGCTACACTATTTGTTGAATTTGATGTTGGTGGTGTGAATTCATACAGATTATCTGATGCATCAGGCATTCTTCCTAAAGAGATACCCTCCTCTGTGGATGTATAAGATATGCTATCAAGATTAGTATCTGCTACATCCAAAAAGGATACTGTACCAGCACTATTATCAAGTGTTAGTCCTGATGTTAGACCATCAAAAGATAAAAAGCTGTTTGCAGACATAAATGTGTTAGCTGGAAGCACAAATAGATCAGTGCTATTGCTAAGCTTATAACCACTTACATCAACATCGCCTGTTGAATCATCGTTGTAGAGTTCAATAAACTCATTTGTCTCTGCCCCGCTAGGGTTTGCCAGAACTTCGTTAACCACAACTGCTGCATTTGCAACAGATGCAAAAAACAATG
>JABMPP010000092.1 GCA_013202955.1 Candidatus Woesearchaeota archaeon
CCTTTCTTTCTTGAATACATTCGTGCCATTTTTTCACCGTTGATAAGGAAACTTTAGAATAAGTTCCCAGTATAGGCAAGCTCACACCGACCTATCTCTTAAGTAAAAAGGGAGAATTATGTGTTTAAAAAGGTTTTGTTTATATTCCTATCCTAAAATTACCGCCTTCTATCTTTATGGCCTTTCCATTTACAATAGCATCAGCAAGCTTTTTTCTTGCACCCAATAATAATCTATGAAATGTTGGCTGTGAAACACTCATTTTTTTGGCTGCTTCTTCCTGTTCCATTCCCAAAAGATCCTTTAATCTTACTGCTTCAAATTCAGAAACACTTAATATTGATTCCTCTAATTCAATCATCCTTATTCCTGCTGGCTTGAAATAAGTCACATCTGGCATTGATGCAACTCTTCTTAATCTTCTTGGTCTTGGCATCTTATTTCTTTAGCTCTTTGAGCCTTTCTTCTAATATATTTATTTGCTCATCTTTGCTTAGGTTTTCTTGTGAGAACTTTCTTCCAAATCCTCTTCCTTCAGTATTGCCTGCACAAGGTCCAAATCCTCTTCCTGTTTTAGCCCCTTTTCCCATAGGTCCTGTTTTGTCAAATCCTGGCATTTTTATCTACCTCCATATAGTATTATGAATATATATTCATTACTAATATATAAAGTTTTCGGAAATTGTAAGTTTTAATGATTAAATAGAAACTTCATTACAATCTATAGGGCATGTTTCAGGTGTTTCTGCACATGGACATCCTATAGCTAGGCATACCATTTCTGCACATTCGCCGTCTCCACAATTGTCTTGGCAAACAACTGCATTTTCATTTACAAATGTTACTTTATCTTTTGTCATGCATTGCTCAGGATAACTTTCCATAATAGGGTTGCCTGCTGCTACACATTCATCATAATTAGTGATTTCTACTTGGGTACATCCAGCTAGGAAAACCAGTGCAAGGATTAATGGTATTGTTAATTTCATTTTCTTTTGAACAGAACTGGATTTTCTGTTTTTTTGTCTGCAATATAACCAAAGATTAAAAGTAAAATTATTAATGTGAAAAAAAATCCAAATCCTGATTTTGTTGTTGCGTGCTCTAAATCAAAAACAACTGCAGATAATATTAAAAGAATAACCAACACAACAGTCATTATTATGCCTTCCCAGCTAGCAGGTGTCCATCCTCTGCTTATTCCTGTTCTTGGCTTAAACCAATATTTTTCCATTTTTTATAATCTAAAGCTTTGCATAGGCTTTGGGGCTAATATATCTTTTCTTTTTGGGATTTTTTTCCTTTCAGAGTTTGCCATATGAATTACAGCTAGTTTTTTGTAGTTAATATCTTTAACATGCTCAAGAAGCTCTTTTACTGAGAAATGCCCTTCTTCTTTTTTGTTGACATTCCAGCACTCATGAGATATTAAATCACAGTTTTGCATTAGTTTTTTTGAGCTTTTTATTGCAGCGCCGTCTCCGCTGTAGTAGAATGATTTCTTACCATCAGATATTTTAACTGAATAATTTGTTAATGGATGCTTTGTTTTTACTGTTTCGAATTTTAAACCTTTGAAATTGAATTCAGGTTTTAATTCTACAAACTTAAACAATCCTTTCTTCCACATTTCTTTAAATGGAGAAAAAGCAAGCACACAAATTTTTTCAATGTATTTTTTGGTTGATTTCTGGCCGATTATTGTTATTGGTTTTTTTCTTCCACCCATAAGCATTGACAGGAGAAGAGCTGGCAACCCAAAAATATGATCACCATGATGATGAGTTATGAATATTGCATCTAAAAAATTAATATTCTTCTTATATCTAAACAGCTGATATGGGGCTGTAAATCCACAGTCCAGTAATATGTTGACTTTTGATTCTAAAAGTGCAGAAGTGTTTAAATAAGTTTCATCATCAAAAACTCCTGTACCTAGAAATGTTATTTTCATATTTTGAATGATATAATTAGAAGGTATTTAAACCTTGTGATGAAAATTTTATATAAAACCTTACAAATCACCTGGTGTTTTTCTCATTGATTCCTGAACCCCATCTATCTTATCAATACGATTTTCATAAAACTGGATAATATATGTTTGATACTTCATGAATTCTCTTTTCCATTCTTCTGGGGCTTTTCTCTCTATTATTTTTCTACCTAAAGTCTTTCCAAAATTGTTTAATTTTATAGATGCATCTATTATTTTCCCACTCGTAAATATATAATCGAGATCTGTTTCAGATTGACTCATATCTATAATATGGGTATATTTTTTGTCAAATATCTCATTCTCTTTGCCTATCCTAGTTAAACCACAAAGAATTCTGCTCTCTAAATATATCAAAACATCTTTATTATACTCAAAAGAATAATCAGCCTCACCAAGTATTGGTGTTAGCATTTTTAAAGCTTGATTTAATTCAACCTGATTGCTTATATCTTCCAGATTAATATCTTCTTGGTTTTTCTGATTCATTTTCCTACGTGGATCACTCTAGTCATAAATAAAGCTTTGTGTTTAGAAAAAATAAAAAGAAAAAAAATAAATGATTAGCTATACTAGTGATTAGAATTAAAATCTTCTTCGCTTTCTATAGCATTCTCTGCAAAAAACAGGCTTTCCTTCGGTTGGCTTGAATGGAACTTCGCATTCTTCGCCGCACTCAGAACAAGTTGCTTTATGCATCTCTCGCGGACTTGAATCAAATCCGCCTCTTTCGAATCCTGGCATTTTATTTCCTCCGTTATTATAAAAGAACATGTCTTTTATACCTGTTATAATTGATTTTTAGGGTGTTTATAAAGGTTACGGAAAATACTCTGTATTTTCCAAACATAGAAAAAGCGAAGCTTTTTCGTATGTTATTGTTTTAATGACTAAGCTTTATAAAACAAGTTAATTTCTACGAGTAAAGAGTAACAAATGGATTTAGATTTAGTGCGGATTTGTGAGGAAGAAGGCCAACCAGAGCTGATAAGTAAATTAGAGGATGGACTGGAAAGAATTGATGCTCTTTTTGATAAATATGATGATGATATGGATCCTGGGCTGGTCATAGACATTCTTTCTATATATAAAGAGATTAAACCAGACATAAATTCTGGTGAAGTAAGAATAGCTCTTGAAAAGGCTGTTAGATTCCACCATAAAAGCAAAAAAAGAGATAAGAAGAATAGGCCATATGTTTCTCATGCTTTTGATGTTGGGTATATACTTGCATTTTTGCAGCGATCTGATGATGTTATAAAATTTGGTTTGTTTCATGATGCTCTTGAAGAACATAATGGCTCAGTGAATATTATAAAAGAACTCATAGATAAAAAAAGACTTAATACACATGAGCAATTAGTGGTGGTGTGTGAATTGTCTACTATGGATTCAGATCCTAATAAGGATGGAGTATTATACAAAAGACTCAATAAACACTTTGATGATGGTTATGAATACCTCTCAATTATCAAAATAGCAGACAATATATCTAATTTAATTACAAAAAAACACATGAAACCAAAGGATGGACTTACTTCTGAAGGAAGAATACGTCGGTTTGAAGAAACATCAAAGAAATACTGGATCCTACTTGCCCAAAGAATAGATGACAAAGGCTATCTGAACATAAAACTAGCTCCATATCTTAAAGAATTGGTTGAGAGATGAATAACTAAGCCACGAAAAATAAATTTTTCTTAACTTTAGTGACCTTATTTATATAATTTCAAATAGTAATCTGAAATCGGAAAGAATATAGCCACTCCTCTGCCACCTAGATCCATTGATATATGCAGGATTAGATTTAATGTGCTCAAGATACCTATTTGTACATTTGTTAGGAAAAACACTAAAGCAGATGCAATTATTATAATAAAAATACTATGAAATAAATGTCTATGCAATTCTGGATGAAAGTTAAGTTTCTTCATTAAATAATCCAAAGATGGGATAAAATGAATTAGTGTTATAATAATTGCTGAATTTAATCCTAAAAACTGATAGCAAATTATGAAAACAAAAATTTGTATGATTAAGTGTATTCTAAATCTCATATCTTTCTTTGGATTATTGCTATATTTAAAGGTTTGGGAAGAATATCTCTTTACTTCTCTGCAAAATATTTGTTTATAAACTTATCAATTATCTCAAGTGTGTTTTCTGGGGATTTCTTTATTCTCTCAGATATCTTGTAAACCAAAGGCAGGTAATCGGTGGACTCCAGATTTTTAATGATTCTCTTCTTCAGTATTGCCCTGAATTCATTTTTAAACAAATCCAATGCTGTTATATCTTTGTCATAAGTATTTATTGATCCATCAATCATGATGTTTACCCTGCTAAACAATGCAAATCCATCAGGAATGCTAATTTTATTTTTTATCATTATTTTTGCCAGACCGATATACCAGAAGCCAATTCCTCTGCTATCTGTGCTTTCCAAAAACTCTTCAATATCATTTCCCATACTCTTCCTGAGCTTTTTGCTTTTATTCTTTGAAAAAAACATCAGGTTTTTGGTAAGATTATCTTTGTCTTTTAAATAGATCTGAAAAAACATTTCCTGAATAATCTTTAGCTGCTCACCCTCAAGTTTGCATAAGAGTCCGCAATCAACATTTGCAACATCACCATTTTTCATGATAATTATGTTAGCAGGATGAGGATCTGCCTGAATACAATAGACCTTTGATTCAAATAATTCCCTCATTCCAGCAACAACATATGTCTTTAACGATTTGAACCCTCTTGAATCCTTTTTTTTATACTTTATTAACGGAGTTCCCTCTATAAAATTAGATATTATTATGTTGTCTGTACATAACTTTTTATAGGGTCTTATTAAATGGATTCTTCCAAGATTTTTTCCAAAGTGGTTATTATATTTTCCATAGTTCTTCCTTGTCAGAACCATATTTTCTACTTCGTTCCTGAAATCCATTTCTTCAACTATCCAGCGATGAAACTGATTTAAAATCTTAATTGGTCTTATCCTTCTAAGTTTAGGAATGAAAGCAGAGAGCATAGTCAACAAGACCTTTAGAAAAATAATATCCTTTCTCACTCTTTTTTCAATACCAGGTCTTCTTACCTTGACTGCAACAACATCCCCATTCTTTAGTTCTGCTTTATGAACTTGTGCAATTGATGCTGAGGCAAGAGGATTTTTGTTGAACCTTTTAAATATCTCTCCAATAGGCTTGTTATAATCATTTTCAATAATGTCTTTTATTGTTTCATATTCCAATGGCCTAGTATTATCCAATAGCTTTTGCAGTTCTTCACAGTCCTTCTTCGGCAATAAATCATATCTTGTGCTCAAAATCTGACCTATCTTAACATATGTAAGACTGTGCTTTTCACAGAATTTCCTTAGAAAAACACCAAGATTCATTCTTTTAACTCTCTTTGAAGGTTGTTAATTGTTTTTTTGAGAACATTTTTGTTCTTTTTTAGGTTTTCACCCTTAAACTCATCTGAAATTTGTTCAATTGAATCCTTTGCAACACCATAAAACCCAGCACCTAATTTTATAATCATTTCAATTGCGTCAGAATCAACACTTGGAGCTGATTTCATTCTTTTTCCCTCCTTGCTTTTCTTTACTTCAACAAAGCCATATTTTTCAAGGATATTGATATCTTTTGTAACATTTCCCTGATCCCTGTCAACTATCGAAGCTAATTCATAAATGCTTTGAGGATTATATTTTTTTATTGCTTCAAGCAATTCAATTCTATTATTGTTAAGAACTTTTTGCATTTCTTCAAAAGAGGAAAAATAGATTACATCTTTAGATTTGTTCTTAGGTATTTTACCAATCTCGACCCTAATGTTGTTTGCTGTTATCATATACATATATGTAATTGATAACATATATTTAAATGTTATTGTTTCAGATAGAAAAAAAGAATCTCACAAACATTTAAATATGCTTTTTAATTCCATTTTTCTATTAAAAATGAAAGATGATGAATCAAGAAAAGAATATTTTAACAGATGGCTCCAATTAAAACCTGTTATTCAAGAAAATAATGAATTAATAAAGAATATTGAAACAATTGTTAAGTCACACATACCTGAAGAAGTACCAAATTATTATGACTTAATTATTGGCAGAGGAGACAGTCATTTAGTTTTCTGGGTTGGCAATATAGTAAACCCATTAAACAGAGGTGAATTAGATATTGCTTTAAGAATCTATTATGGTTCTAGTATAAACTTAGGTTCTCCCTCAATAGCACCTGAAATGGGTGCTTTTGAAGATGCTTTTGTTCAAGGCAAAAATCCTCCTTATTTCATAGGTTGTGTTAGCTGGAAAAACCCTCATCTCGGACTTAATTTCTACTCTTTTCTTACAGAAGATCTTAGTAATCGTAAAAACCGAAAAATTGATGATATTGATCTTGAGTGTTGCACTAGGGGATATTCTAAAGAAATTTTCTTTATTGATCCAACTTTTTATCATAAAGATGAAACAGAAGTGCATGGTCAGAAATATGTAAAGAATGCTCTTACTATACAAAATATTTCTCAAGACCAATAAGATTTCCCTTTTTCCCTTTTCTAATGCCTAAACAATCTTATTCCTGTGAAGACCATCACCATTTTGTGTTCGTTGGCTGCATCTATGACTTCTTGGTCGCGGATTGAGCCGCCTGGGTGAACTATTGTTCCTATGCCTCCTTTTGCTGCTTCATCTATGCCGTCTCTGAATGGGAAAAAAGCATCTGAACACAAAACAGCGCCTTTTGATTTCTTTCCTGCTTTTTCAACTGCTAATTGAACTGCTTTAACTCTGGAAGTCTGGCCTGTTCCTACTCCAACCATCACTTTATCTTTTACAATCACAATCGCATTTGATTTCACATACCTGTTTACCTTATAAGAAAACGAGATATCATCAAAATCCTTTTCATTTATTTTTTTATCAGAAACAACTTTTAGATCTTTATACTTTAATTCAGGATACTCCTTAGATTGAACCAATAATCCTCCAGCAACACTTCTTAATTCATTATTACTTTCATCTTTTACAAAATCTCCTGTTTCAATCAATCGCAAATTCTTCTTCTGTGTTAATA
>JABMPP010000093.1 GCA_013202955.1 Candidatus Woesearchaeota archaeon
ATGGCCCAATCAATGCTCCAAAACTATCACCTAAAGCAAGAATCATTATGGCAGCTAATGCAATATCTTTCTCAAACAATAACAAACTGAGTAAAATCACAAAAACCGCGAACAATGCCCCCTTTCCTGGAAAAACTTTCATGTCTTCTGGTCTTTCAAATCTTTCAAGAAACCAGTGTATCACAGGTATCTTGCGCTTTAATGAAAGTGCAGATATAATAAACCCAAAAACTAATAACCATATTAAAAAAAAAGTTTCTATTATATCAAAATAAATTAGCACAGCAGCTGTTAATCCTAAAAGCATATGGAAAAATTGCCTTCTTAACTCTAATTTATTTATCATTGGAATATCCTCTTGAAAGGCCTTCTTGTTTTTTCATATTTAAGGAAAGCATAACCAAATAAATATCCAATCAACCCACCGGCAATAACATCGCTTAGATAATGAACTTGCAGATAAACTCTGCTAAACCCAACAAGAACTGCGAACCCAAGCCAAAACCATTTGAATTTTGGAAGCTCTTTGTCAAGTATTGGTAAAACTGAAAATGCTATTGCAGTGTGAGCGCTTGGAAAAGAGTATGCAAACCATGCAAATAATGGAAAAGTGTCCATTACTGGTCTTGGCCTTGCTGTTATTATTTTTGTTAGGTATACAACAACAGTAGTTGATATAAAACTCAGCCACATTGGAAAGATATACTCTCTTTTTCTGCCTTCCCAAAGAAACAATGTTGTCATGAATATCATCACAACAACAACAGAGCCAATATCAGATATCCATCTCATAATATAATCAAGAAAATTATTATGTATTAGATTAAAAAATCCCAAAATAGTATTATCAAAAAAAAAGCTCACTACTAAAGCAATTAAAACAACCCCAAATCCAATATACCTCTTTTTTATTTTTTTCATTTATAAAATTCCAAAGATACCAATTCCTATTAATGTTATTGTTGTTACAGCAACACCTGCTATAATCACACCTATGATTGATGCAATAATAAACTTTTTGAATTCTAATCCAATTGCATAAGCACCTAAAGCACCTGTATACACACCGCTTCCTGGCAAAGGAATTCCAATAAATATCGCAACTCCTATTTCTCCGTATTTGTCAACATATTTTTTTATTTTTTTTTGTGATCTTATGATTATTTTTTCATATGGGGTTGAAAATATCTTGAATCTTAAAAAATAATGCACAAACTTGTCTAGCAGAAAATATACCAATATTCCAAGAGCTATGTTTGTTACAACAGCTACAAAGAACACAAGAACCCAATTTAATCCAAGACCATTAAGAACAATCCCAAAAGGAAGAGTGATACTTCCAGCTAAAATTCCTGCAGGAATACTGTATCTTAACTCAAGGAATGGCAGAAATGTTAACAGCATTAAAACAATGATTTCTTTTAACATACTAAGTTAATTTACTGCTCTAAATATAAATATTTCTATTAGTATACAAAAAACTATATCCTTAAGAATAGAAATCTTTATAAAGTTGTGATAACAGATTAGTAATAAACCAAAGACTAAAGGGGCATTTTTTCTATCTTTTTTATTTTTTTACTCACAAACTCTGTTTTTGCTATATCTAAAATAAGCTTCTCTGCCATGTTGTATTTTCTTTTTGTCCGTGCATAAATAACTTTATTTTTAGAATAATTATCTTTGTAAATCTTCTTGAATTTCACAACATGCTCTTTTTTATCTATTGGAGGACCTTTCCATATCTTGTTTTTTGATAATTTTTCATTTTTTAGAATAAAATAAAACAATGCTTTTGTTTTTTTATCCCAATCCCAACCATAATTACTAACATCAAACTCATTCTCTACAAGATGTCTTTTGATGTATTCTAATGATCTGAAAAGTTTTGCTCCTACAACATCCTGCTTGCCTTTTTTTGCGCCGACATTGAACACAAGAAGTTTTCCTTTCCCTGCTTTTTTCTTTAAATTCTCTATTGTTACTTTCTTTTTCTCAAAGAATTTTTTTGATGGTGTTTTCAGAAATTGCTTTGCTAACTTTTTGAACTCATCAATCTTTTTACTGTTTAGAGCGGCTGCAGCGTTTCTTCCTGAATCTATTGGGTCAACAACAACTAATGGGCTGAGCTTTGATTTGTTTATGTTAAAATGTGCCATGCCTTTGTGATAATTGTAAAAATCAACAACTTGGTCTTTTCTCCATTTTTGTGAATTCCTCAATAAATTTACAAATCCTTTGTAATAAATAACAAGTATATCAAGAACATGTCCTGAGAATCCTCTTATGTATGATTCAGCACCATACAAATTATTAGCTTTGCAGAAATGCTTTGCTAATCTAATATCATCTGCTAATTTTTTTATGTTCTTTTTCATCCATACTGAATGCATTGGTGACATATCTGTTACATTCTCTGCTTGCTCTGGCTTTTTAACATCTAGAACAGGAACAACCTCAAAATTGAAATCCTGTTTTATTTGATAATAATCTCTTGAGCCGTGCACTAATACAGGGTTGAAATCTTTTAGAATCTTTCCGAGCATCTTGCTTATGTCCTTTTTCTTATATTTTAACCCAAATTTTACAAATATATCAACATCATAATCATATTTCAGAAATGTGCCTTTTGAGATTGAGCCGCCTGTAACAGCTTTTGCTGTTATTTTTCTTTTTCTTATTTCCTTGCTTATTTTTTTTATAAATAAATCTACTTCTTTCTCTACATTTTTCTCTGGTTTTATTTCTTTTTTTATTTCATTCAACAGCTTTTGCATGCACATGATGATGTAAAGTACTTATAAAAAGTTTATGTTTTGGTTAATGTTTTAAACAGAGAATTTATCCCAAGTGCATGGGAGATTTATCAGATTTAATAATTACAAAAATGAACAATCTAGGAGATTATAATAAATACCCACATGATTTTCTTGTTGGTTGGAGTGTTGCATTAGAACTTTATCTAAATAAGCGGGGGATAGAAGTTCCCACCCCTCCAGAAATTCTTTTGGATAAATTTAATGAAATATGCGAAAAAGATCCATTAGGATATGGAAACACCCTTTTATATATGAAGGATGTTCTGGAAAAAGATTTATAAAAACCAGAGGTTTTCTTTGTTCTATGAAACATGATGTTTTTGGAATAGGAAATGCACTTATTGATGTTCTTATACATGCTGAGCATGAGATGATTGAAGATCTTGGCCTTACAAAAGGCACTTTTCATTTAATTGATGAGGAAAAGCTAAAAAGGTTTGAGGAAAAAATTTTACATCATGATAAAAAAATAATGTCGGGTGGATCGGCAGCAAATACATTGGCTGGAGTGGCAGCTTTAGGTGGAAGTGTTCTTTTTTTCGGCAAAGTTGGTGATGATGAACACGGTGCAATATATGAAGAGGAGTTAAAAGGACATGGAGTTAAATCAGGAATTGTGAAGGAAAAAGGAGTTACAGGAAAAGCAATCACAATAATAACACCTGATTCTGAAAGAACATTCCTTGTTTATCCTGGTGTGTCAACAAACATGAAAAGACACGAACTTCTTGATGATGATATAAAACAGAGTAAGTTTTTACATATTGAAGCTTATCAATTAGAAGATTCTGAGCTTAGAAATATCTCAATCGAAGCAATGAAGATTGCCAAAGCGCATAATGTTAAGGTTTCGCTTGATTTAGGAGATGCTGAATTAGTAAAAAGGAATTTAAAAGATATAAAAGAAATGGTTAAAAATTATATTGATGTTTTGTTCGCGAATGAGGAAGAGGCAAAGGTGTTTACAGGAAAAGAGCCTGAAGATGCATTAAATGAAATAGCAGAGATGGTTGAGATAGCAATAGTTAAAATTGGAAAACAAGGATCCATGATAAAAAAAGGAGATAATGTTCATAATATAAAGCCAACACCTGCAGAACCAATAGACACAACAGGTGCAGGAGATATATATGCATCAGGAATACTTTATGGTTTGAGTCAGGGATATTCCCTTGACAAGGCAGGAAATCTTGGATCAGCTTTAGGCGCTAAATTAGTTGAGCAAACAGGAGCAAGGCTTGATGCAGAGATAATGCTTGAGATAAAAAGAAAAATTGAGGTGAATTAAATGGGTTGTTACACAATACCACTTATTGCAGCAATATTACACAAAGTTATGGGAAAAAAGTTTCCAGAGTACAACACAAAAGATCATTCTAAACTTAATCTGCTGTTAATGGGTGGGGGATTATTTGGGGTTGTTGATCATTTGTGGAACAATCAATTGTTATCATTTACATTTGCTGACATAATGCTTGGTTTTATGATTACAATAGTAATAATGACAGCATGGCTTGTAATGACAAAGTTGGAAGTAAGTTTAGCAAAGGAAACAGCATGATAAAAGCAGTAATTTTTGATTTATTTGGAACTTTGACAAAAGGATTTGCCTATCCTGAACTGGATATTATCAAAGAATATAATCTAAATGTGGATGAATTGGCTGTTGAAAAATTTACATGCGGAACAAAATTTGAGGATGTTGGTTATAATTATGTCGGAAAAATCATACATTCTATAAGATTCAAGAGTATGGGTTCCTATCTTTCTTCAATAATAAATGGTTTAAATTTAGAGGATACAAAAGATACAAGAGAAAAAATTGTTTCTATATTTGAGAAGGATGTTAAAAAAGAGCGGATAGCTGAGAGCGTTCCAAAGGTTTTGATTGATTTAAAATCAAGAGGGATAAAGCTAGCTATTGTCTCAAATATTCCTTATCCATTGTATGATCTTCCTAAAAAACACGATTTCAAGAAGTATTTTGATGCTGTTGTTTATTCTTATGAGGAAGGTATGTTAAAACCGAATCCAAAAATGTTTGAGTTTGCTTTATCAAGACTTGGTGTTAAAAAAGATGAAGTTATAATGGTTGGAGATAATTTTAAAGCAGATATCCAAGGTGCTGAGAATGTTGGGATAAAAGGGATTCTTCTGGACAGAAATAATAAACATCCAGATTATAGGAATAGGATAACAAATTTAACAGAAATAAAAGATTTACTTTAATTTTCTTAGAGAATGTTTTAGCCAGATTATAACACCAACAAACGTTATTATTAACAATATGCCAGCGTTTACAAAAACACCTATGTTTTTAGAAAAATAGATTATGTCCATTTATATTTCCTCTTTTAGGTTTATTGTGCCGACTAATGTTAATGTTTTTTCTATGTCTTGGTTTTTTCTGAAATTAATAACAAACTTGTTGAATTCATCTAAATCCTTAAATTTTAGCTTTAGAATAAGATCATATTCTCCTGTAACTCCAAAAATCTCTTTTATGTGCTTATTATTCATAATTTCCTGGCCAAGATCTTTTTTTGTTGCTACAAGCATGAAAACAATAAAATCCTCTCCAACAGCCTTGTTGTTCAGCTTGATTGTGAATTTTTCAATTATGTTGTTTTTCATCAGCTTGTTTATTCGCTGATGAACAGTAGAAGGCCTTATTCCAGTTTTCTTTGAGATATCTCTAATTGGTGTTCTTGAATTCTCTTTCAGTTCTTTGATTATCTTTTCATCTTTTGTATCCATAATCCTTGCTTTGTTTACTAATTATATAAATATTTCTATTTTTGTCTATGTTTTTTAGTTATTATTGGACAAATCACCTATTTTTGTCTAAAAAAATATATAAACTGATTATTCTACCCTTGTTACAGGTGATATTTATGGAAGATTACAAAGTAAAAGATTTATCCTTAGCTGATTTTGGTAGAAAAGAAATTGGGATTGCTGAAAAAGAAATGCCTGGTTTGATGGCAGTAAGAAAAAAGTATGGTGCAGAAAAACCTTTGAAAGATGTAAAAATTATGGGAAGTTTACACATGACTATTCAAACTGCTGTGTTGATTGAAACATTAGTTGATTTAGGTGCAAATGTAAGGTGGGCTTCATGTAATATTTTTTCAACACAAGATCATGCTGCTGCTGCAATTGCAAAATCAGGAGTTCCTGTTTTTGCATGGAAAGGTGAAACTTTAGCAGAGTATTGGTGGTGCACTATGAAAGCTTTGGACTTTGGTGATTGGAAAGGTCCACAATTAATTGTTGATGATGGTGGAGATGCCACTATGATGATTCACAAAGGAGTAGAAGTGGAGAAAGATCCTTCTTTATTGGAAAAAGATTACTCTAGCGAAGGAGAAGACTTTCAGGAATTAATACTTAGTTTAAAAGAAGATTATTCTGAAAATAAAGAAAAATGGACTCAAATAGCTAAAGAAGTAAAAGGAGTCAGTGAAGAAACTACTACTGGTGTACATCGCTTATACCAAATGATGGAAAAGAAAGAATTATTATTCCCTGCTATTAATGTCAATGATTCAGTTACTAAATCAAAATTTGATAACGTTTATGGCTGTCGACATTCTTTAGTTGATGGAATCAAAAGAGCCATGGATGTTTTAATGTCTGGAAAAGTAGCTATGATCTGTGGTTATGGAGATGTAGGAAAAGGCAGTGCTGAATCATTAGCTAATGAAAAAGCCAGAGTCATGGTTTCTGAAATCGATCCCATTTGTGCTTTACAAGCTTGTATGGCTGGATACCAAGTTACCACCGTAGAAGATGCTCTACCCCTAGCAGACATC
>JABMPP010000006.1 GCA_013202955.1 Candidatus Woesearchaeota archaeon
GAGCAAGGCATCCTGACAACATAGTTGAAATAATATCAAAGATTAACCTGAGAAAACATTTTAATCTGAAAAATAAAAATACAATAACACTCAAAGGGATTTAGATGAAAAAAAATATAGTGATATTGGGAGCATTTCTGATATGCATATCAGCAATATTATGGGGATTTGATGGTGTAGTGTTGACACCAAGGCTGTTTAACTTGGATGTAGGATTTATTGTGTTTATGTTGCATGCAATCCCTTTTGTTATAATGAATCTGTTTCTTTTCAGGGAATATAAATATTTAAAAAAATTCACAAGAGAAGATTATGTATTTCTTGGGCTTATTGCATTGTTTGGAGGGGCTCTTGGAACACTTTCAATAGTAAAGGCATTGTTTCTTCTTAATTTCCAGCATCTTTCAATAGTTGTTTTACTACAAAAGCTTCAGCCCATATTCGCAATAATACTTGCCACAATACTGTTGAAGGAGAAGATAAAGAGGAACTTTGCATTATGGGCATCTGTTGCAATAATTGCTGGTTATTTCTTAACATTTGGATTCCATCCCCCAAATCTTGAGACAGGCTCTAACACTGTTTATGCTGCATTATATGCATTATTGGCTGCATTTTCATTTGGAAGCGCTACAGTGTTTGGGAAAAAAATCCTTACAAAATACAGCTTTAAAACAGCAACATTTTACAGATTTGGTTTTACAGCATTAATAATGCTTGTTTTTGTTTTTTTCACAAACAAGCTTGGCCAGTTATATATAACAACCCAAATAAATTGGATTATATTCATAATAATTGCATTCACAACAGGATCTGGTGCCATATTCCTTTATTATTATGGATTGAAAAAAGTAAAAGCAATTGTTTCAACAATATGTGAACTCTGCTTTCCAATATCAGCAATAATATTTGATTATATTTTCAATCAGAGTGTGCTGTCTCCAGTACAATGGATAAGTGCGGTTATTATGATCTTCTCAATAATAAAAATAAGCACAGAAAAAAATTAAAATCGAAGCCTTTATATATAATATACATAATACAAGAATCAGTAAACATGGTTAAAAAAAATAACCCTATTCCAAAAAAAGAGGTACCTGGAAAGCCAGAAGATATTCTTTCTAAATTGCCAAAGGAGGCAAAAGAAAAACTTAAGGCAATAAAGACTAAAGTAGATAAGTTTCAGAAACAGGTTGTCAAAAAGTTTGATAAATATATAATGGGTGTTGGTTTACTGCCACCACAAAAACCTAAAGAAGGTGAGAAATTAGATAAGGATAAAATAAATATTCTTGTGCTTGTTGATGATTCTGATAGTAAAAAGATGGCTAAGTTTGAGCTGAAATCAAAGCTAACAGCAATAATAGAAAATATTGCAAAAGAAATAGACAAAAACATTGTCCCAAACACAGTAATTCTTTCTGAGTTATGGCAGAGCTGTTATGATGGGAAATATGACATGCTTCAGCTTATTGCAACAGGAGCTCCTGTTTATGATAATGGAATGTTATCTGCAATAAAGATATCAGAAATACACAAGACAATGATTCTGAAGAAGTTCGAAAAGTATATTGTTAGTTATGTCTTGGCTGGCTCATTAATACAGGGAAGAGCAACAAAGACATCAGATATTGATGTGTGGGTTGTTATTGATGACACTGATGTAAAAAAGATGACAAGAGCTGAGCTAAAGGACAAGCTAAGAGCAATTATAATTGGAATGGGAATCGAGGCAGGAGAGCTTACAGGAATAAAGAACAAGCTGAACATTCAGGTTTATATCTTAACTGATTTCTGGGATTCATTAAAAGAAGCTAACCCAATCATATTCACACTTTTGAGAGATGGAGTTCCTTTCTTTGATAGAGGAATATTCATGCCATGGAAACAGCTTCTGAGAATGGGAAAAATAAAACCAAGTGCTGAGGCAATTGATATGTTCATGAATTCAGGAGACCAGATGCTTAAGAGAGTTGCTTTCAAGCTAAAGGAAATAGGGATGGAAGACACGTTTTATTCAATATTAACACCAAGTCAGGCAGCGTTAATGCTATATGGTGTGCCTCCACCTGCTCCAAAAGAAACAGCTGAGCTTATGAGGGAAATATTTGTTAAGAAGGAGAAGCTTCTGGAAGAGAGCTATGTAAAGATACTTGAGCACAATGTAAATGTAAGAAAAGAGATTGAACACGGAACAAAAAAAGATCTTTCTGGCAAAGAAGTAGATGAACTGCTGAAACAAGCAGAGAAGTATTTGAAAAGAATAAAAAGATTATTTACTCAGATTGAGAAAATAAAGGAAGAGGAGAGTGTTGTGCATATTTATGATAATGTTGTTACAATAGTAAGAGATATTCTGAGATTAGAGGGTGTTGAAAGAGTTGAAGATAAGGACATATTAACAATATTTGAGAGAGAGATGGTAACTCTTGGAAAAATACCTGCTAAATACCTAAGAATTCTTGATGAAGTAGTCAAAGCAAAAAAAGATTATGATATTGGAAAGCTTACAAAAGTCGAAGTTGATAAAGTTAAGAAGAGGTCAAGAGAGATTGTAAAATTCCTTGTTGAATATATGCAGAGAAAAAGAGGAAGAGAGATAGAAAGAACAAAGATAAGAGTAAAACATGGAAAAAGATATGGAGAGGTTTTACTGCTTGACAAAGTTGCATTTATTATCCATGATATTGATCATGAGGAAAAAGAAGTATCTAAAGCAGATATAAAGCCTGATGGAAGTCTTGGAAATCCTCAAAGAACAACTCTTGAAGAAATGGAAAAAGCATTGTCCAAAACAGAGATCCCACCAAAAGTATTTATCAAGGAACCAATATTTGAAGACCTGAAGAGCATCTTTGGAAAAGATGTAGAAGTTCTAGTTAATTACTAACTAATTCACTAAGGTTGGTGTAATACAATTTCAATTAATATTATGATTAAGGAAGATGCATGTCCGAAATAATTAAATAGCTAGAATAATAAGTGTATTTATAATGGATAGAAAAAGACTTTTTGGTTCTGGTCCTACATGTTTTTTAGTAGGGGTTATTGTAGTTTTGATAATATATTATTTAGAATTATTCTTAAAAATCCCAAAAATCCCAATATCTAATTATCTTTCAAACATGATTTTTATTATCATGATAATATTAACTCTGATGGTTATGATTTGGGGATTTGCTTCATTACCATTAAAGAAAAGAGGAAAGGAGTTAATAAC
>JABMPP010000094.1 GCA_013202955.1 Candidatus Woesearchaeota archaeon
AACAAAAACATTTTAAAAATTGAAGCAGACAGAGACGCGCAAAGAAAATGGCTGAAAGATGCAGGATTAAAATTGCCTTTAATTTTTAAAGATCCTAAAGATATTGATAGACCAGTTATTGTAAAGTTTCACGGTGCAAAAGGTGGAAGAGGATATTTCTTGGCAAACAGTGAAGCAGATTTTAATGAAAAGATAAAAGCCCACCCTGATCAAAAATACCAGATTCAGGAGTATATTATTGGAGTTCCATGCTATGCGCATTATTTTTACTCACCATTAACTGAAGAATTAGAGATAATGAGCTTTGATATAAGATATGAAAGCAATGTTGATTCAATTGGAAGAATATCAGCAAGAGATCAGATAGCATTGGAGAACATTGATCCCAGTTATGTTGTTGTTGGAAATATTCCTGTTGTTGTAAGAGAATCATTATTGCCTCATTTTGTTGAGATAGGAGAAAACGTTGTAAAAGAATCGAAAAAAATAGCACCACCTGGATTATTTGGGCCTTTTTGTTTAGAGGGAGTGTTAACACCAGAACAAGAGTTTTATGTTTTTGAAATATCTGCAAGAATAGTTGCAGGAACAAATCCTTATGTTAACGGATCTCCTTACACTGCTTTAAAATATGATGAACCAATGAGCACTGGAAGAAGAATAGCGCGAGAGATAAAGATCGCGCAAGAAAAAAATCAATTAGATAAGGTGTTAAAATGAATATTAAAGAAGTTTTAAAAAATTATGATAAAAAGAATATCACAATTGGTGTGTTGGGTGGGCATTCTGGATTAGATGTTTGTAGAGGCGCGAAAAAATTAGGATTCAAAACAGTTGCTGTATGTCAAAAAGGTAGAGAGTTAACTTATTCTAAATACTACAAAACAAGAGATGGAAAGGGGTGTGTTGATGAGATTATTGTTTTAGATAAATTCTCTGATATTACAAAAGATGAAGTTCAGGAAAAACTCAGAAAAATGAACACTATTTTTATTCATAACAGATATTTTTGGGTTTATTTTGATTTTAAAGATATTGAGGAAAATTTTAATGTTCCTATTTATGGCACAAGAACAATGTTAAAATTAGAAGAAAGAAACGTGCCGAAAAACCAGTATTATTTAATGGAAAAAGCAGGAATAAGGTTTCCTAAAATTTATGATAATCCTAAAAAAATAGATAAACTATGTATTGTAAAAGCGTCTGAAGCAGCAAGAGGATATGAAAGAGCTTTTTTCTTTGTTTCAAGCGCTGAAGAATACAAGCAAAGATCTGAAGAATTAATCAAAGCAGGTAAAGTAACTGAAAAAGCAATGAAAGAAGCAGTTATTGAGGAATATATTGTTGGGGCGCAAATTAATTTTAATTATTTTTATTCTAATTTAACAAATGAATTAGAGCTTATGGGAACTGACACAAGAAGACAAACTAATCTGGATGGTGTGCTAAGATTGCCTGCAACAGAACAGATAGAAGCAATGAAACACATGGAATTAAAGTATATTGAAACAGGACATATAACCTGTACAACAAAGGAATCTATCCTCGAGAAAGCTTTTAAATTGGGTGAGGGATTTGTTGCAACTAGTAAAAAAGAGTGCTCTCCTGGCATTATAGGCCCATTTGCATTACAAGGAGCAGTTGTTGCTGAAGAAGGTAAGGAAGATATTGTTATTTTTGATGTTTCAATGAGAATACCTGGAAGCCCTGGCACAATGTTTACACCACACACTGGTTATTTGTATGGAGATTCTATTTCTTACGGCGAAAGAATAGCAACAGAAATCAAAAAAGCATTAGATGAGGATAAGTTAGAAGAGGTTTGTACTTGATCCGAAAATTATTCGATTTTCATTAAGAAACACATATAAAAAACATAATCTTAATTATTTCATGAAAATCTATTGTGATACAAACATCTATCTTGACTATCTGCTTGAGAGAAAGAATTTGTCAAATAAAAAGATAAGCAATCCAGCATATAAAATATTTTTAAGAACCTTAGAATGTGAATTTAAAATTATAATATCAGATCATGTGTTAAGAGAATTGTATGCAAATATTGAAGTTGAAAAAGCAAAGATATTATTTTCTTTTTTGAAAATAAAGATTATTCTTGTAAAAACATTAAATAAAGATAAAATAAAAGCAAGTGAATATTCAAATTATAATGATGCATTACATGCAATTATTGCAAATAGATTTAATGCTCAAATTATGGTGACAAGAAATATAAAAGATTTTAAAGAATTTTCATTCATTAAATCCAAACTTCCTGAACAAATCTGAGGAGGAAATAGTTTCTAATTCATTTCTTTTCTCTCTTTTTTCTTTTTCAGTTAACGCTTTTGCAGAGTATTGTAAATCTTTTATTTTCATTAAAACTAATTTTCTGTGATAATCTTCAATATTCTTTCTAATAGAATCTCGAACAAATTCAGTCATATTTGAAAACAACCCAGTATTCACAATACCTTTTATTTGTTTTCTAAGATTCTTCTCAAGCCTTAAATGAACTAATTCTCCCATATATCAATTGTATACATAAATGATATATAAATGTTTCTAATAATCCTCAATATTCTTCTGGCCTTTTCTTTTGTTCTTTTTTACTTCTTTTACTTCCTGGCCAACTTGCTTTTTTAGATTCAAAGCAGTTGCTTTTCCTAAGATCTGAATTAATTTAGTAAGATCAGACTTAGAAACATCTCCAATTGTTTTAATTTTGTTTCCAAATAATTTTCTTGCTCTTATTCTTCCTATGTTTTTCAACCTTAATAATGGAAGTAATTCTTCTCTTGCTCCGTATTTCAGACGCGCTCGCATTTTCTTGATATGTTTTATAATTTCATGGAACTGCTGCAGTTTAGAAATCTCCTCTGTACAATAAAACAACCAGTCTGCAATATCTAATTTAGCCTTTATCTCACCAGGCCTTATGTTATATTCTTCCATTAGATACTCTTCATCTCTTTCATCTACCCAGTCATTCATGAATAACGCTGTTTTTGCAGAGTCAAAAAATGCTTCATAACCAGTTTCATACATACTTGGTTCTTTGTCAAGCATATATGTGTCATATGTTGTCAACATTTCCTCAACTTTTGCATACTCTTTTACTCTTGTTCTAAGCAATGGTCTCATCTCTAATGTATGACAGACCATCTGCAATAAAGGAAAATCTTTTACAACATCATTGCCAGCTCTTCTTAGACATTTAATAAAATAACTTGCAGTCAATGGATCAAGATACAGCTCAGCAACTCTTTTTCCAAGTAGTGTTGGTTTTAAATTGGTGTCTTCTACTTCATCAGCAGAAACAAATTCTTCTCGACTGCTTTTAATAAATTCCCATTCTTCAAGTAAATTAAGCATCTTATCAATAATTATCTCTAATTGATGCATATCTTTATATTGATATGCCCAGAATGTTTTTGAAAAGAACTCAACTATTTGTTTTCTGCTATTGACAAAATCTGTTGCTATTAAACTCAATAAATATGTTCTTAAAACAGGCTCAACAGCTAATTTTGAATAAATATCTTCTGGCTCCCCATTTATGTAAATCTTATGAATAATATCTTTGTCGCCTTTTGTTTTTGCTATTGTTATTGACTCACTGTATTTGTCAAATTTTGGTCTGCCTGCTCTTCCAGACTGCTGCAAATATTCTAAAACAGGAATCCAGTTCAGGCCATGAGTTCCAAATCTTTTCAAATCTCTTAGAATTGTTCTGAAAGCAGGAAGATCAACACCTACTGCTAATGTTGGAGTACAACAGATTATTTTTACCAATCTGTCTCTAAAAGCATCCTCAACTAACTCTCTTTGTTTTGGAGCTAATCCAGCATGATGGAAAGCAGTTCCTTTTTTTATGCATCTTGCCAGTCTTTCGCACTGCTTTGTTGGTCTTGACAACACTTTTAATACATCTTCAGAAATTTTTTCAAGTCTCTTATCATTAATCTCTGTTTTAAATGAGATTGTTTCTGCTTCTTTTTCAGCACTTCTTTTTGTGTTTACAAAAACCAGTGCTTGCTTTTCCTTTTTTATTGTGTCTAAAGCAAGATTCACAACATCAAGGTCTGTTTCTTCAGAAATTTGATAGTTTTTCATTTTCCATTATTATTCTGGAAAGGAATTCTGACAGTAAATGTTGTTCCTTTTCCCATATCTGAAACTATCTCAACTTTTCCACCATGTCTATCAACTATATGTTTTACAATAGATAATCCCAACCCAATACCTTGTGTTTTTCTTATCACAACATTCTCGACTTGGTAGAATTTGTCAAATAATTTTGGAATTTCTTCTTCTGGAATTCCAACACCACCATCTTTAACACTAAAATGCCATTCTTTTTTATTCTTTCCACAACTTAATTCTATTGTTGTGCCTTTTTCAGAAAACTTGATTGCATTGTTCATAAGATTCACAAAAACCTGTTTTAATCTTACCTTATCCCCAGACACATCAAATCTGATTGGAGTTTTATTTTTAACAGTTATCCCATTTTGTTTTGCAAGATTGAAATACAGTTTATCTAATATTTCATTAAGATCAAAATCAGTTATGTTAAGATAAATCTTTTTTGACTCCATCTTGTTTATTGTCAATAAATCATTAATCAGATCACCAAGCCTGTTGTTTTCGTTTATGATTGTATTTAATGCTTTTTTCTGTTTTGATGTTAATTCCCCAAACTGCTTTTTTTCCATTAAAGACAGATAAAGCTTCATAGATGTTATTGGTGTTCTCAATTCATGACTCACAAGAGAGATAAAGTAATCTTTCAGCTTGCTCATCTCTTTTTCATGCTTTACCTCTTCTTCTGATTTCTTTAATCTTGTTTTTAGAAACGCTTTGTCAACAAGAGTGAGATAAACAGATCTCATTAATAGAAGTAATGCGATAAATGGCAGTGGTTGCTGTGACACTATTATTTTTGGTTCAACATATCCATAAATTATCATACTAATAAAATAAAGCAATGGTGTTAAAAGATAAATAAAGAACCCAAGAAGAATTGAAAATCTATGTGTTATTCTCCATGATTTCCCGTGATGCAACATATAAAATGGAGATAAAAGAATTATTATTTTTATTAGAAGCATTACAACATAACTAAATTTATAATTTATTATTCCTGTTTTATAAAAAAGATAGCTTAATAATGAGATTATCACAACAAAATAAAGAGATACTAAAACTGTTTTCTGATATTTTTTTGTTATATCCTTAAATGCCGGAAATATAAATGATGACACTAATAATATAAGAGCTATTGATTCAAGAAAATTATCAACATAAAAAATTGCTATCCCAAAACGATCAAATTTATAGATCCCAAAAATCTGGCTAAAAAGAATCATGGACATTATAAACTGTCTGAAAAACAATGAAAAGAATCCGATAATTATGTATTTGTATCTTCTTTTTTTATTCCTCTTAAATTCAGATACAATCATATAGATTATTATTGTGAAAAAAATAAGCTCAATAGATCTTTTTAGCAACTCTCCAGCTGGAGTGCCAAGAAAATAGAAAAAATTATGAAAAGTTTCAAGATTAAAAATATATCTATTAAGTAATTCAATCAATTTCATTCACCTAAATAAGTTCTCTGACCTTATTTAAGAACTCATCAACCTCGAAAGGCTTTGTCATATAATGATCTGCTCCAACCATTAGTCCCTTTTTCTTGTCAATCTCCTGGCCTAATGCTGTAACCATGAGTATCTTTGTATTTTTTAACTCTTCTTCCTGCCTGAAGCTGAAACACAGATCATAGCCCCCTCTTTTTGGAAGCATTAGATCAAGAACAATAAGATCTGGTTTTGTTTTCTTTGCAAGCGCAAACCCAACATCACCATTGCTTGCTTTGTATACATCAAACTCGCTTTGAAGAATCATAGCCTGGGCTTCGAGAATATTTCTATCGTCTTCTATGATTAGGACCTTTTTTTTATCCATAAAATCACCCTCATTCATTTTTTCACCTCTTAAGATCATAGAGTTTATTCTATTATATATAAATTTTTACGAAAATCGTGGATTTTTGAAATTAAAAAACAAGTTTTAAACTTTTAAGAATTATGGGCCCGCGGAGATTTTCACCAAATGTTTCGATTATGCGAACGAAGTGAGCTCGTGGGACTTCAGCGAAGCTGAATGTCGCACTTCGGTTCCAATTGACGAAACAATTGTTTTGAACTCCGGACCACTCGATTTCCATCATTAAGATATCAGTCGAGCACTCTACCAGACTAAGCTACGGGCCCAATAAAAAAAAAGT
>JABMPP010000095.1 GCA_013202955.1 Candidatus Woesearchaeota archaeon
ACATTGGATCCCATACAAATGTCATTAAATATCACCCATTATTTTTTTGATTAAAGATTATATAAATATGTTTTGGAATTGGGTTCTAATAAGTCGCAAAGGCTTTTAAAAGATTCATAAGTTCATTATTTATGAGTAGTTTAAATATGAAAAGTATCGATGAACTGTTGAATGATTATGAAGAGGAGTTTGGGGGTCTTCCAGAAGAAAGAGAACCTTATGCAAGTTTTCTTGAGAATCAGAAATGGATTAGGCCTAGACAAGAATCTTATATTCTCAGTGCAATAACACTTTTTAGTTATATTCATGGAGACAGACCAATAATAGGGGTTGATGGAGAAAAGAGGTTTATCAATAGTGTTGAAGACCTGTTGCTTCTTTCTATCCCAAGCATAATAAAAAATAAAGGAGAATTATATGATGCTCATTATAAAATTAGCAAAAAAATAAGTTTAAACATGCCAACATACAGACAATTATTACATTATATATTCAATGATCCTTCCATCATAAAAAAACTTGGAAAACAAGCCAATTATGATGATGATGTAGGCATTGGACCAGAGATTCCAAGAGAGGATTGGCCTTCTGTATGGGGAGAGACTTATGAAAAGGCATATAACACACTAAAAGAATGTGTGCTTGGCAAAATAGCTGTTTTTGATTTTAAAAAAGATAAAGGAGAGGAAAAATTTATCAAAGATTTTGATGATCTTTATCTTCTTAGTTCTAATTTACACCATAGTAAGAATATAGAATTAAGTAGAGCATATAGAACAATAGAAGATGAGACAAGAAAATGGGGCTCTCCAAATCTGATTGAAACACTTGACAGAATATTTGAAGAAACTGATGTTATTGCACACCTTAAAGGGAAAGCCAATTATCACCTAAATGTTAAAGGTTTTTGGAGCTTTGAATTGGCATATGAAATAATAATGGATACTGTTCTTGGAAAAAGACCTGTAATAGATCGCTTTACAGGGGGGAAAGTTCACATAAACAGCAAGAATGACCTAACACTTTTATCAAACATAAATATCCATGCTAAAGACATAGAAGGCAATTATTTAAACCCTGATTTAGCAAGAGCACATTATAAGATTTTTAAAAATGAAGGCAATTCCATTATAAACAAAATATTTCATGAAGAAAAAGTAATCAAACATCTTGGAGGAGTTGCTAATCGTGAAATGGATATATTAATTCCCAACAAAAAACATGAAAATAAAGATGAAAATCAATCACATATTAATAACAAACCAATGGAAACGTACATAGAATCTCCTGATTTAATAAACAGATGGATAAGATATAAGGAAGATGGTGATGAAACAGCCAAAATGGAGCTGGCTGAATATTATTTAGATAACTTATGTATTAATTTATGTGCCAAAATATGGAAAGATAGTTATGATGATTTACAGTTGTTTTTTCCATCACCTGTGGATCTCATACCATATACTTACCAAGCTCTTATTAAAAAAATAGATGAATATGATATTAATAGGGGAATAAGCTTCATCGGTTTTGCCTACAAGCGTATAAAAAATGCTATTATTGATGGATTAAGGGAAGATAAACTTTTCATACGCGAAATAAATGGCACGAGAGTGCAACAAGCTAAGATTGTTTATATGGATGAGACTGTTCAAGACAGAGGACATAAGCAAAATAAATATTCTTTTAATGGAATGGATATGCTGGCTGATACTGACCACAATGATAATCTCCACCTAGGTGAAGATATGGAAATATTGACAAATGGCTTATCTAAAGTGCAGAGAATGATTATTGAAGGATATTTAAAAGGAAACAAGGAATTACAAACACGCGATGAACTAAGAAATAAAGGAATAGTGTTACAATTTTCTGCATCAATGTTTTCACTTCATTTAAAAAATGCAAAAGAAATAATCAGCCATAATATTAAAGAAGTTTACAATGTTAATGTCAACCCAACTGATTTCTAAAATAAAAAAGTATAATTACCCTAATGTTACATCCAAAAACAGCATTATCACAAATCCTATCATTAATCCAAATGTAGCTTGTTTTGCAAAACCTTTTCTATGTTATTATGGAATTATTATATATTTATAGAGCTTTATGAGTAGTTGTTAATTCATTTTATCTGTTAAATCTTCAATAATTTCAGCATCAAGTTTTATATTAAAAATAGATTCAAATTTTTCTTGATCCCATCCAAGATCTTTTACAACTCTTTGATAATCTTGTTTTCTTAAAGTAGGACCATCTTCACCAATCAGCAGATGATAAAAATCACCAACACACACTTCATATGCCACTCCAACAATTTGAATTTTTCCTGAAGTAAAATTAATTAAAGATTCTTTGGCTTTTAGAAATTGTTTTTCTTCAATATCACTTGGAAAAATATTATGCTCTGGAATTAATTTTTTTATAGGAGCATAAGTTGAATCAGGATCATCTGAACAAGCAAGATAAAATGGAGCATTATCTTTGTCAACATTTAATTTTATCCTATCAACAATTCTGTCAAATAAATTAACATTATTTTTTACTGATTCTTTCCCAATTTGCACAGGGTCTAAAAAATCATTATCTGTATGGATTACAACTAGATAAGGTGTGTTATTTATATGCTTCAATATGTTTACCCATCTTATTAAAATGGATTAAATAAACACTTATAAAGCTTTGTGACATAAAACAGAAAATAATAAAAAGCAGTTATTAAAAGCAGTTATTGGGGGATAACATGGATATGATGCAGTCATTAAAGGATAAAGATAAAGAAGTAGTTTCAGCAGCTGAAAAAGAGTGGAAAAGGATAAACAATGGGATTGAGCTTATTCCTTCTGAGAATTTTGTGAGCAAAGCTGTGCTGGATGCAATGGCAACTGTTTTTACCAACAAATACGCTGAAGGCTATCCGCACAAGAGATATTATGGCGGAAATGAATTTATTGATGTTGTTGAGGACCTAGCAATTGAGAGAGCTAAAAAATTATTTGAGTGTGAGCATGTTAATGTTCAGCCTTATTCCGGCAGTCCAGCAAACATGGCTGCTTTTATGGCCTTGTTAGAATATGGAGATAAATTCATGGGATTAGATCTAAGCTGTGGAGGTCATCTAACTCATGGAAGCCCTGTTAATTTCTCAGGCAAGTTGTATAATTGTGCTCCTTATGGTGTTGACAAAGAAACTGGGTATTTAGATATGGATGAAGTAAGAAAGATTGCTTTGAAAGAAAAACCAAAATTAATCTTATCCGGATTAACAGCATATCCTAGAAAGCTTGATTTCAAAGAATTCGCAGACATTGCAAATGAAGTTGGTGCTTACCATATGGCAGATATTGCACATATTGCAGGATTGGTTGCAGCTGGAGTGCATCAGAGCCCGATTCCTTATACAGATGTTACAACAACAACTACTCATAAAACATTAATAGGGCCTAGAGGCGCTATTATAA
>JABMPP010000007.1 GCA_013202955.1 Candidatus Woesearchaeota archaeon
AAATATTCCAAACTCTATAGATCCTGCATTAAGAAGACCTGGTAGATTTGATAGGGAATTAGAAATCAATGTTCCAAACAAAGAAGGTAGATTGAATATCCTCAAGATTCATACAAGAAATATGCCAATGGCATCAAACATGGATATTAATTTACTCAAATCAGAATTAAATATTTCTATTTCACAAATTAATATTTTATTATCCAACTTTAAAGACAAACATGATTTTGATGAAGTAAAAGAATCTTCAGAATTAAAAGAATTAGAGGGAAAGAAAAAGAATCTTTATGATCTTAAACAAGATATAAAGAACATAAAATCTAATAAGGAATTAAAGACTTATTTATCTTCTGATAAAAATAGTAAAAATATGATTTACTCACTTCTTGAACAAGCTATGTTAAGGGATATCGCTGATATAACATATGGTTTTGTTGGTGCTGATCTGTCTGCTCTTGCAAAAGAAGCAGGCATGATATTATTAAGAAGAATATTACCAGATCTTAGATTAGATAAGGAAGAACCAATTCCAAAAGAGTTGTTGGAAAAACTAAAAATAACAATGAAGGATTTTAAAGGAGCATTGAAGGTTGTAAGACCATCTGCAATGAGGGAAGTTCTTATTGATATTCCAAAAACAACATGGGAAGAAATAGGAGGTTTGGAATCTATAAAACAAGAGCTTGAAGAGGCAGTGGAATGGCCACTAAAGCACCCGGATGTCTTCAAAAATCTTGGAATAACTCCTCCAAAAGGGATTCTTCTTTATGGTCCACCAGGAACAGGAAAAACCCTGATTGCAAAAGCTATTGCAAATGACAGCAAAGTCAATTTTATATCTATAAAAGGTCCTGAGATGTTAAGCAAATGGGTCAATGAAACCCCAGAATTAATTAAAAAAATCTTTAAAAAAGGAAGACAGGTTAGTCCTTCAATTATATTTTTAGATGAAATAGATTCTATAGCAAGTGCTAGACATATGAACACAGAAAGAATATCTTCAGGAATGGATGCTGTAAATCAATTATTAACTGAAATGGACGGGATAGAAGAAGTAAATGACCTAATTGTTATTGCTGCAACAAACAGACCAGATATTATTGATCCGGCATTGATGAGACCTGGAAGATTTGATAGAGTTATATTAACACCTGCTCCAAATGTAAAATCAAGAGAAGAAATCTTTAAGATTCACACAAAGAATATGCCTTTGAAATCTATTAATCTAAAAGATTTAGCAACTAAAACAGAAGGATATGTTGGTGCTGATATTGAAGCAGTTTGTAGAGAAGCAGCAATTCTTGCCTTGAGAAAAGATATCAAAGCAAAAGAAGTAAATTTAAAACATTTTGAAGAGGCAATTGAAAAAGTTCCTCCTTCAATAACAAAAGAGATTGAAAAATCCTATGAAGATTTGAGAAAAGGGTTTTCAAGCGCAACAGCAAAACAAATGCAGGAAGAAAAACCAGCTTACATGGGTTAAATATTTATACTTCTTATTCTAATTTTTATTTATGATAATTATTGGTTGTTCTGAGGGAAAAGATGTTGGAAAAAGGGTAGCCAAAAGATTAAAAAAACCATATTCTGAGTTAATTGCAGATCATTTTCCAGATAAAGAGAGTCATATAAGATTTAAAGTGAACCTGAAAGGAAAAAAAGTTGTTTTAGTTCAATCTTTTTATGGTGGGAATGAGCAAATAATGGAAGCTTTGTTTGCTGCTTATACTGCAAAGGATTTAGGTGCTAAAAAAGTGATTCTGGTTGCACCTTATCTGGCTTATATGCGACAAGACAAAAGGTTCCATTCAGGAGAATGTGTTTCAAGTCATGTGGTTGCAAAACTATTCAAGATATTTGATGGAATAATCTCAATTGATCCTCATCTTCATAGGATAAAAAAATTAAGTGATTTATTTAAGAAGATGAAAGCAAAATCAATAACAGCTAATCCTTTGATGGGAGATTATATTAAAAAAAACTTCAAGAATGCAGTTGTTGTTGGACCAGATGAAGAAAGCTATCAATGGGCAAAATCTGTTGCTAAAAAGGCAGGAACAGATGTTGTTGTGCTGAAAAAGAAAAGATACTCATCCAGAAATGTAAAAATTAAAATGAATTATGACGTTGAAGGAAAAGAGGTTGTGATTGTGGATGACATAATAAGCACAGGTCACACTATTATGGAAGCAGCTAAGGAAGCCAAGAGATTAGGAGCAAAGAATGTTCATGCTGTTTGTGTGCACGGAATATTTGCAGAGAATGCTTATTCTAAACTAAAAAAACTCGGTGTTAAAAAAATAGTATCAACAAATACAATTCCAAACAAAGCAGCAGAAATAGATGTTTCTGGAATTATTGCAGAAAGTTTGAATTAATTATTTTGAAAAATTTAAGAATTTCTTTTTTATGCTCCTATAACTTGGTTTGTAATATTTTTTTTTTGCTTTTCTTAATAATTCATCAGCTAACTCTTTATTAAACTCTTTTTTATGAATCTCTTTTATGGCTCCACTTTTGTGGTGCCTGCAATGTTGTTCAGTGTGTTCTTTATCTTTAATTGGTTGTTCACTCCTCCAAATATCATTGATAAACCCATACACAACAGAAGGACACAGCATCAACTGTCTAAACAAATCCTCTTTTGTTTTATGAATAAGATAACCTTGCTCTGGAGTCATATCTCCCCAAGTTTTGTATTCATTATTGTCAATAGGATGTTTAGCTTTTTTACTTTTTATACCAATATCTTTTTGTAAGTAATGTATAACTACATTGAGAGTTGCAGCATATTCTATTAATTTTTCAATCTCTTCAGAAAGTTCTTGTTTTCTAAACCAACCAAACCATTTCATATTGTTTAATTTAACAATGAACTTATTTATTATTTTCCATTTCAAAACTAAAAATATAAAAACAACAAAGCAAATTAAGCTTTTATGAAACCAAAATCAGGTGATGTTGTAAGAGTAAGCACAAAAGAAGAGGTGTTTGAGGGCATTTTAATGCCAAGACCAGAGATTCTTGATAAGAATGTTACAGTTGTTAAGCTTTTCAATGGATATAATGTTGGGGTTGACAACAAAAAAATAAAAAAAATAGAGCTCTTAAAAAAATATTCTCCAAAAATATTCTCCAAATCTCCTCTAAAAAAGAAGAAAGGACTCCCAAATGTTACTGTTTTATCAACAGGTGGTACAATATCTTCAAAAATAGATTATAAAACAGGTGGTGTTTATGCAGACTACACTGCAGAGGATTTTGTTGAGATATATCCGGGATTAGCAGATATTGCAAATCTAAAAGCAAAAAAAATAATGTCCATAATGTCAGAAGATATGGCTTCAAAGGAATGGATATTAATCGCAAAAGAAGTTGAGAAGGAATTAAACTCGGGAGCAGATGGTGTTGTTGTTACACAAGGAACAGACACACTTCATTTTACATCAGCAGCATTATCATTTTTATTAAAAGATCTTTCCAAACCAGTTATATTAACAGCATCTCAAAGAAGCATTGATAGGGGAAGCTCAGACGCTCATATGAATCTTGTTTGTGCTATAACGTCTGCTGCAAAATTTGATGCCGCAGAGGTAATGAGTTGTTTACATGGAACTACAAATGATGATTACTGTTTATTGATAAGGGGAACAAAAGTAAGAAAAATGCACACAACAAGAAGAGATGCATTCAGACCGATAAATGAGTCACCATTAGCAAAAGTGTATGAAAACGGCAAAATAAAGATCTTAAACAAGAATTTTAAGAAAAGAGGGGAATCAAAAACAACTGCTTTTGGCAAGTTCGAGAAAAAAGTTGCACTAGTTGCTGTTTATCCAGGCATGGAACCAGAAATAATTGATTTTTACTTAAAAAAAGGCTACAAAGGATTGGTTTTATCTGCAACAGCACTTGGTCATGTTCCAACAGAAAACTCTTCTTCAAATCTTTTGCCAGGCATAAAAAAAGCAATAAGTAAGGGAGTTAATGTTGTTATTGCATCTCAAACAGTATATGGAAGAGTGCATCCTTATGTATATACTAATTTGAGAAAACTATCAATCCAACTTAATTGTATTTTTGTAGAAGATACCACTCCTGAAACAGCATATATAAAATTAGGTTTTGTGCTTGGTCAAACAAACAACCATAAAAAAGTAAAAGAATTAATGCTTAGTAATCTTGCAGGAGAAATAACAGAGAGAAGTGATGATAAAAGCTTTCTATATTAAAAAATGGATTATAAGAAGCTAGGATTCAAATGTGGACTGGAAATTCACCAGCAGTTAGAAGGTAAAAAACTGTTTTGTGATTGTGCTACAATAAATTCTAGAGATAAATCAGACATTAATTTTGAAAGAAAGCTTAGAGCAGTTGCCGGAGAAACAGGTGAAGTGGATAAAGCAGCAAAGTATGAAATGGAGAAATCAAAGCTGTATATATATGAAGCAGATTCAAAGGATTGTTGTCTTGTTGAGATGGATGAAGAACCTCCACACCTAATAAATAAACAGGCTGTTGATGCAATATTGCAGACATCTTTGTTGTTAAATGCAAAAATAGTTGATGAGATACAGGTAATGCGTAAAACAGTTGTTGATGGAAGCAATGTAGCTGGTTTCCAGAGGACTGCTTTAGTTGCGCAGGATGGTTTTATTGAAACTTCTTTGGGCAAGGTCGGAATACCAACAATATGTCTGGAAGAGGAAGCCGCGCAAAAACTTGAGGATGGAAAGGATTTTGTTAAGTATAGGCTT
>JABMPP010000096.1 GCA_013202955.1 Candidatus Woesearchaeota archaeon
GTATAATTGAAGCTGCTGTTATTGGATTTATAACTGCATATGCATTTGCATGGCTTTATAACAAATTTGTTTAATTTTATATTATGAAAAAAGTAATAAAGAAAGGAAATGCTTACTTCCAATGTGAGGAATGCTTGCTTTTGTATAAAGATAAAACTATGGCTGAAAAATGTGAGAGATTTTGTAAAAAATACAAGGGTTGTAATCTTGAGATTACAAAGCATGCAATTAAGGTGGATTAAATGGATAAAATAGATCCTGTGTGTGGGATGAGAATGGATCCTGAGAAATCAAAGTTTAAAATAGATGAGAATGGGAAAACAATTTATTTCTGCAGCAAAAACTGTTATGAAAAATATACAAATAAAGAGAAATCTAAAGAAGAAACACAAGATGTAACTATCCCTATAAGCGATATGCACTGTGCAAGCTGTGTTGTGAAGATAGAAAATTCACTAAAAAAGGTGAAAGGAGTAAAAAAAGCAACTGTGAATCTTGCTACACAAAAAGCGCATGTTGAGTTTGATCCTTCAAAAGCGTCAACTCAAAATCTTGAAGAAACTATTGAGAATACAGGGTACAAAGTTATCAAAAAGCAGGATACACAAACTACAAAGGGTTCTAAAATTCTAAACCTTAGGGTTATGGGAATGGATAACCCACATTGTTTAGGAATTGTTGGTTCAGCTTTGGACAAACAAAAAGGTATTGTTTCAAAAGAATTACTTGTAACTGAAAAGGCCAAAATTACTTATGATCTTAAAATAATATCAAAAGAGAAGATTCAGCAGATAATAAAGGATGTTGGATATGACAACCATGAGGAAACTGTTGAAGCAGGGGATATTGAGAAGGAAGCAAGGGAAAGAGAAATAAAAAGTCTTAAAATAAAGGTAATTTATTCAATAATCTTTGGTCTTCCTTTATTATATATTGCAATGGCCCCACATATTGGTCTTCCATCTATAACTAATCCTAAAACACTGTCAATTGTACAGTTCTTACTAGCAACCCCTATAATGCTTCTTGGATATCAATTCTTTACTAAAGGCACTATTACTGTGATAAAAACAAGAACAGCAAACATGGATACTTTGGTTGCTATAGGAACAGGCACAGCATATGGTTATAGTGTTGTGGCAACTATTTTTATCTTTAATGGAAATGCATTGTTTGGATTGAAAGATATTTATTTTGAGGTAGCAGGTCTTTTGATAGTATTTATTTTATTAGGCAGATATTTAGAAGCTGTTGTAAAGGGAAAGACATCTGAAGCTATAAAGAAATTGATGGGATTGCAGCCAAAAATAGCAATAGTTATTAGAAATAATAAAGAACAGGAAATTTCAATCAGTGAAGTGGTTGTTGGAGATATAGTTGTTGTAAAGCCAGGGCAGAAAATCCCTGTGGATGGTGTTATAATTGAAGGTCATTCATCTGTTGATGAAAGCATGATTTCAGGAGAAAGCATCCCAGTTGAAAAGATTAAGGGAAACAAGGTTATAGGCGCAACAATAAACAAGACAGGTTCATTTAGATTTAGAACAACAAAGATAGGAAAAGATACAATGCTTGCCCAGATAATAAAGCTTGTTGAAGATGCCCAAGGAAGCAAGGCACCAATACAAAAACTTGCTGATACAATCTCAGCATATTTTGTTCCAGTTGTGGTTACAATAGGTATAATTGCCTCAATAACATGGTTTTTGACAGGGCAGAGCTTTTTATTTTCACTAACTATACTAATAGCAGTGTTTATAATTGCATGCCCATGCGCTCTAGGATTAGCAACACCTACTGCTGTTATGGTTGGGACAGGAAAAGGAGCTGAAAACGGTATTCTTATTAAAAGTGCAGAAGCATTGCAAATCGCAGGAAAAATTAATACAATAATATTTGATAAGACAGGAACTCTTACAAAAGGAGAACCAGAAGTTACTGATATACTTACAATTGGTGATTATACCAAAGATGATATCTTAAAATTTAGCGCTATAGCAGAGAAAAATTCCGAACATCCATTAGGAGAATCTATTGTAAAAGAGGCAAAAAAAAGTAAGATAAATATTCCAAACCCTAAAAAATTTGATTCTATAACTGGGAAAGGGATAGAGGTTGTATATGAAAATAATATTATTCATCTGGGAAACAGAAAACTAATGGAACTAAATAATATTGATATATCTATACTGGAGAATAAGTTGAAAGAATATGAAACACAAGGAAAAACAGCAATGATTGTTGCTATTGGTAAAAAAGCGTCAGGCATTATAGCTGTTGCTGATACATTAAAAGAGCATTCAAAATATGCAGTTGAAAAACTTCAGGAATTAGGGTTAGATGTTATAATGATAACAGGTGATAATAAAAGAACAGGAGAAGCTATTGCAGACCAGGTGGGCATTAAAAAAGTTCTTGCTGAAGTTCTTCCAGAAGACAAGTCAAAAGAGGTTAAGAAGCTTCAGAATGAAGGAAAGATTGTTGCAATGGTTGGTGATGGTATTAATGATGCTCCTGCATTGATGCAAGCAAACATAGGTATTGCAATTGGTTCTGGAACAGATGTTGCAATTGAATCAGGGGATATTGTTCTGGTAAAGGATGATTTAAGGGATGTTGTTATTGGAATTGATTTAAGCAGATATTCCATGAGAAAAATTAAGCAGAACTTATTCTGGGCATTCTTCTATAACGCTATGGGAATACCAATAGCTGCAGGTATACTTTACCCATTTACAGGTTTCCTGCTAAATCCTGTAATAGCTGGTGCTGCAATGGCATTCAGTTCAGTAAGTGTAGTCACAAACTCACTTTCAATGAAAAGATACAAGCCCTCTGCTTGATAATAAAATGATAATCATGAATTCACAAGTTCATAAAAAAATTCTTTGGCTGTCATATTTTACCGTAGGATATAATATTTTAGAGGGTATATTATCAATTATTGTTGGATTATTTTCAGGAAGTATAGCATTACAGGGCTTTGGTTTGGATAGTTTTGTTGAATCATTTTCAGGAGTTATAATGATCTGGAGATTTGGTAAGCATAAAGAAATCTCAAAAGAAAAAGAGATGTTAATTGAAAAAAAGGCCCTTAGATTGGTTGCTTATGCTTTTTTCCTTCTTAGTTTCTATATTTTTTATGAATCTGTTAGAAAATTATATCTTCATGAAGCTCCAGATCCCAATCTTCTTGGAATAATAATTGCAATAGTGTCTTTAATTATTATGCCTATTTTATTTTTTATGAAATACAGGATAGGAAACGCAATTAAAAGTAAAAGTTTAATAGCTGATTCAAAACAAACCCTTATATGCATGTCTCTATCTGTTGCTGTATTAATGGGTTTGGGATTAAATTATCTATATGGGTTCTGGCAAGCAGATCCTATTGCTGGTTTGATTATTGTTATGTTTATCATTAGGGAAGGATATCTTACATTAAAAGAAGAAAAATTGTGTGCTTGTTAATTTTTGGTAACATTTATATATAATATTCCTTACATTTTTTGTAAAACTTAATTTCATGAGGTGTTAAGATGAAAAAAATTATTTTGTCGATATTAATAATGTTGGTAATATTTATAATGGGTTGCACCCAAAGTGTTGAAGAAACTAGTGATGATGCTGCAGGCATGAAGCTTACTATTGAAGGGCATCCTGAAGATCAATCTACAGGCGAAGTAAAAGAATTTGATATAATAGCAAGAAACTGGGAGTTTATTCCAGAAACAATAACAGTTAATGAAGGGGATATGGTTGAGTTGAATATCAAAAGTATTGATGTGACACATGGATTTTTACTGCCTGATTTTGGTGTGGATGAGAAATTAGAACCAAATAGAGATGTTCATATAAGCTTTGTTGCAGATAAGAAAGGAACATTTGGATTTTACTGCTCTGTTCCATGCGGCGCTGGACATGGTGGTATGAGAGGAGAATTAATAGTAAACTAAAAAAAGAATTGGAAGGTTTATTCACCTTCTTCTTGTTCTTCTTCTAACTTTTTTTCTTTTTTATCTTCTTTGTCTTCACAATCACAATTGCATCCGCATCCCATTTTAATTACCTCCAAAATCTTTTATAGGTTTGACAATGTTTCCATATAAAAAATTTCTGCTTTCCCATAATAAATAGACAATAAGCTTTATAAACAATTATTTAACCCAAGAGTTAAAATGAGCGGAATTGGCGGTGAAACAGGGTATCCTGAATCAGAAGAAATAAACCTTGTAGATGATTTAATGGCTAAAGTAAGAAGAAAGAAGGAAGAGATAAGTGATAATATTATACAATACAAAATAGTCATGGCTTTTTCTAAGAATGGTTCAATAGATACTTATTATTTGTTTGACAGATCTGTGGATGTTAAGGAATTATCTGCCCTTGGAATAGAAACAGAACTTGATGGACCTTTTATGGCATTATCTGTTGGTGAGGATTATAAGGGAGAAAAGGTTGTGCATGAAGAGCTTGGTGTATATCCCAAAGATGATAAAAATCTATTTCATTATACTCAGGAGCCATCTAATAAGGAAATACTTGAATTGACAAAAACAGGACACTCACTTACTGAAAAAAATTATGATCCTGGGGTGTCAGAGGGCTCTGGAGAACTAACAAAATTAGTAAATGATGGTTTTAGAAAAGCAGTAGAGAATAATACATGGCATAATGCTACAAATCATCTGTTTGTTTCTTATCAAATAAACATTTAAGCATTCCGGAACAATAAAATTCAAATATAACTTATATTCTTTTAATTTCTTTCAAAAAAGAGAAAATGCAGAAAAACTTAAGCAATATTCTGAAAAAAATGAGCATTGAATTTCTTCTAGTTTCCACACCATTTAGTTTTGCAGATGCCCAGGATGATTTTTATAATTCCATTGTAAATGATTTATCTGTTTATTCACACAGATATCCAGACACAACATTGTTTGAGAGAGAAGAACAGTATAATCATCCAATAAAGCAGGAGGATAATGGTATTGATCTCTATGTGATAGACAACTTTAGTGATTTTAATAAACTTGATGATCAAGTAAAGAATCAGCTGTTCAGCCTTGAAAAGAGATATATTGAATTGAGAAGGGAAATGCATCTTGGTGAGGACAACAGGAAACAATTAGAAGATATTTTTGAAAAAAGAAATACTGTTCTTGAAAAACATGAGCTGAGCTGCCAATGGAGCTATCTGATTTATCCTGAAGAAAATTATGTTGTTGTCATGTTTGATTATTCACCCCAATAAGAGAAATATTTATTAATGTGTTCTTAATATGGTTTTTGGAGAAGTAAAATGAAACAATATCTTGAAATTGTTAAAAAAATCCTAGATAATGGGATTGAGAAAAAGGACAGAACAGGAACTGGAAATATAGCAGTTGCTGGAGTAATTTTTGAGCATGACATGTCAAAAGGATTTCCTCTTTTAACAACCAAAAGCGTTCCAATGAGACTAATTGCTTCTGAATTAGAGTTCTTTATCAAAGGAATAACCAATAAGAAGTGGCTTCAGGAAAGAAACAATCATATCTGGGATGAATGGTGCAGTCCTGATAAAGTAAAATATGGCCATGATGAAGAAACAAAGAAGAAAATGAGAGAAGAGAATGAATTAGGTCCTATTTATGGGTTTCAATGGAGGAATTTTGGAGCAGATTATGTTTCATATGATCAAGAACCAAAAACAAAAGGAATTGATCAGCTAAAAAATGTTATTGAAAAATTAAAAACAGATCCAACTGACAGAAGAATGATTGTTATGGCATGGAATCCATCTGCACAACACAGAATGGCACTGCCTCCCTGTCATTATGGGTTTCAGGTAACTGTTACTGGTGATAAACTGAATTTAATGTGGAACCAGAGATCAATTGACGTTGCATTGGGATTACCGTTTAACATTGCAAGCTATGGATTGCTTTTACACTTATTAGCTAAAGAGACTGGACTAAAGGAAGGAAGATTGGTTGGATTTTTAGCAGACACTCATATTTATTTAAACCATGTTGAAGGATTAAAAGAACAATTAAAAAGAGAGCCAATGAAACTTCCAACAATTAAAACTAATAATTTCAAATCAATATTTGACTGGAAGTATGATGATACCATAGTTGAAAACTATGAACATCATCCAAGAATACAATTCGAGGTGGCAGTATAATGAGCAAAGTAATAATGATAGCAGCAGTAGCAAAAAACTATATTATTGGAAATAAAGGCCAGATTCCATGGTATATAAGTGCAGATTTCCAACACTTCAAGGAAAAAACATTGGGTTATCCTTGTGTTATGGGGGATGTTACTTTTGAAAGCCTGCCTAATGGTTCAAGGCCTTTGCCTGGTAGAGAGAATGTTATTCTTACGCTAGACAAAGACTATAAAGCAGAGGGCGCAACAATATTCCATGATTATGAAAAAGCATTGGAATACTGCAAGCAGAAATATGATAAAGTCTATATAACAGGCGGTGCGACAATCTACAGATTAGGAATGCAGTATGCTGATGAGCTGGAGATCACAAGAGTTGATAAGGATTATGAAGGAGATGCTTCTTTTCCAGAAATAAAAGAGGATGAATGGGAAGAAGTTTCCAGAGAAGAACATTTTGATGAAAAAGAGAATGTTAAGTTTTCTTTTGTGACTTACAGAAGGAAAAACTAGTTCATAAAAAATAACTTAGATTTATATATTGATCTTTCTTTCTAAAAGATATGACACCAGAAAATGATAATATAGATTCAAAAGTGCTGCATGTTGAAGACAGTGCAGTTTGGCAAATCATGGTTGGAAATATATTAAAAGATAAATTTGGAAAAGATAATGTTGATCTTGCCAAAAATTATGTTGATGCACTCTCTTTGGTGATTTCAAATCCTTATGATTTTTACTTTTTAGATGGCAAGTTTCCAGAACATGATGGAAAAGAAGAAAACTTGGGCATCAAACTTGCAAAAGAAATTTATGAAAGGGAAGGTTCATATGATAAAATTATAATAGTGAGTGCTTCCCCAAATATATTAAAAGAAGCTGAA
>JABMPP010000097.1 GCA_013202955.1 Candidatus Woesearchaeota archaeon
AAAGGCATCTTAAGATTAGGATTTGACGCAATAAACCTGCACATAGGAACAGTAAGGTCATATCTCAACCCAAGCTCTCTTTTTCCCTGATCTTTAAGCCTGAATGTTTCTTTTAATATCTCATCTCCACCTGCATATTTAGATGATAAAACATCAAATCTTTCCAGCAAAGGAGTTTCTAATGGATTATACCCATACAATTCAAACACTTCTTTTAAAGTGTCAACTATCTGATTCCTTGCTATTTTCTGTTCAGGTGCAAAATCTCGAACACCCTTTGGGGTTTGCATGTTAATCACCTTGATTGTTTTGTTTTATATATTTTTCGTTCTGCAGAATATTACATCCACCACATTTAAGACAACCTTCAAAATAATTAAATATGTTTCTCCCATATTTATCAATAAGGTCATCTTTTATATCTTTATTAAGTTTTATTACTTGTTTGTATTCTATCTCTGCAGAATATTTCTCTAGTTTTGTACCTTTTAATGACCTAAATACCTCCATACTAGGAATACCACCAGCATTAATTATTGTATAAGCTCCTTTTCTCAGATTAGATAGTGAATCCAGACCAACAAGCAAAACAGATGAAATCTTTCCTTCCCCAAAAATTTGTGAAGCCATTTCTATTGTTTTAATATATTGTTCAATAGAGATTTCTCCCTTATATGGCATTATTGCTTTTCTTCTGTCATCATCAAATATTTCCATATTAAATTGCATAGAGCTTACACCATCTTGTTTTACATTTTTCAGCAGCTCTTCCAGATCTTTTTCATTCATATTGGGAGGCATGAGCTCTAGATTTATTTCATTTATTTCTTTTGCTTTAATTACTCTGACATAGGGTGCCATTAGATTATATCCTCTGTCTTTTCTAGTTATTATGCTTCCAGAATTAATTGTAACAGCCAAAATCTTTTCTATATTGTCAATTCTTTTTAACTCTTGCTCAAATTCTTGAACAGAATACTTAGGTCCTGAGAATTCTTTTGCTGCACAAAAACCACAATCTTGATTTTTATTGACTAGCTGGCATCCCCAGAGTGAAACAGCTAAAACCCCTTTTAATTGTGGAGAAAAGATATCACTTTTTATATTGCTTGAATAGATATTAACATAATCCACAATAGATTCCCCTTTATCATTTATTATTTTTCCTTTATCATTTTCCTGGATTAAAAAATAAGGTGATAAAGGATTAATATTCACCTTTGCGTTGTCTTCTTTTCCACCTAGCCCAAATTCAAGAAAAATCCCATTACATGCAGATGTTCTTGTTGTTATTAAATTTTCAACTAGATCAGTGCTTATCCCCTTACTTATTAATTCAAGTTTTATTTCTTTTATTTTTGTTTTCATATTCCCAACTCTTTCCTTATTTGAGTTCTACAAATATCCATTCCCGCATACAAAGGGTCTTTTTCTCCTTTCAGTTTTGCAAATATATATGCAACTGATCTGCAACCCCCTAAACAATCTTCAAGATAATCACATTTTTTACAATTTCCTTGTATGTTTTCTTTGATATCTTCACTTTTAACCCAAATTTGGTTTATTTTCAGTTCATTATCTATAATTTCACCTACCTGGCTTTCTGGTTCAGAAATCATCTTAAAACATGGATAAATTTTTCCTGTTCTTACTGATACTCCGAGATATTTACCGTCAATAGCAGGACATAAATTTTTTGCTTTAGTCCATGAACCAAAATCCTCACCATTTAGATATTTTTTTGTTCTCTTTGAGAAAAAATCCGGACCAAATGCAGAAGGTATTGATTGGATATAAAGGTTGTCTCTCTTGTACACTTCTTTCAATTTTTGAAGCTGTTGTACAAATTTTATTCCATCCTTTTGTGAGGTGATAAAATAATCATTTGGAAGATTTTTTGCCTCACCTAAAGGAATAAGTCTTAAGAAAGTTAATTTTGAAACACCCAAATCATTGCAAAGAGTTGCAATATCACCCATATTTTCAAGATTTTTTCTGTATATCTCATTGAATATAGTTATATTAAAATCTTCTGAAGCTCTTTTGATGGTTTGTTTTAGTGTAACATAATCTTCTTTGCTTATCTTTTTTAGATCTTTTTGCTCTTCATAATTTGCAAAAAGTGTAAATTTTATTTCTTTTATACCAACATTTTTCAAGAGATCTAAAATTTCTGGATTTTTCCCAATGGCTTTTCCATTTGTCAAAATAGTGCTTTGGTTTATATCTTTATAAAATTTCAGCAATGACAAATTTGTCAGAGGCTCTTTTGGATAAAAGAAAACTCTTCCTTTTTCAAATTTTTTTATGAGTTTTTCAATTGTTTCAATATCCTGCTGTCTATCTTTTTTTATCAGATTCTCAGATTCTTTAAAAAAACAATCTAAACAATCTTGATTGCATTCGTTATCAAGCAATAAATCTATATTCTTGTCTTCTAAGGTGAACATAATCACCATTTTTAGTTTTCATTTTATTTTCCTCCAAATTTTCAATTTTGAGGTGCCCAGAAACATTAAGAAACCCCTTGGGTTTCTAGTGTGCTGAAAACTTTTTGTTTTCAGACATCTTTGATTTCTCAGCATCTCCGTGTTTAAGCCCACATGACTTAAGGGCTGTAGGCGGGGATCGAACCCGCTCCAAGAGACCCACAATCTCTTATGCTACCATTACACAACCACAACCAATTTACATTTTCTGCTCTATTATGTTGATATATATTATTGCCTCCTGCTCTGCTATTTTTACTGCTTTCTCTGGTGTTTTTGCTGCTATCACTTTCCTTCTCTTTCTTGCATCTATGTATTGATCTGCAATTCTCTCACTCCAACCGCCTGTTCCAGTCATTGCAATCATAGGGATATTTGCTTGATATGCAATAACAAATTCGGTTAAAGTACCACTGCCACCACTAACACCAATGATTGCATCACAGCTTCCAACTAATACAGATTCTCTCGGACCACCACGTTCAGCCATTGATGTTATTATTACATCAGCACTTTTTTCATAGATATTCTTTCCTTTACCATATGTTACACCAACTGTCATCCCTCCATATTTTTTTGCGCCTCTGCAAGCTGCAGTAGAAAGGCTATCATAGTCCTTCTCAGCTCCGAAAAATAATATTGCATCTCTTTTTGCAACTTCTTCTCCGAGTTGTTCTGCTATTTGTTCGATTTTGCTACTGTACTTTGTATCTGCTGCTGATCCCATAACACCTATTTGCAGTTTTCTTTTCGGCTTATAGAGATTCAACAATTGTTCTTTCGACATATTCTCGATTTTTTCTTGCCCCATAGAGATTGCTGTCTCTAAATCCAACCTATTTTCCTCAACAAGACTGTCTTCTTCATAGACAAGAGACCATATCCCATTAGGTCTTATCTCGATTTTTTCTTTGATTTTCATTTTTTTAACCTCTGTTTAATATAGCTTCAGCTATTTAAACAATTAATAATGCTTATTTCCCAATATGGAAAACAAATAGACTGCTAATAAGCCCAAATAAGGCTTATTTTCGCTTAAAGCGTTTTAGAAATTGTGTTTTTAGAGTTTTAGGTAGTGTAGAAACTACCTATGAAACATATCAGATAGAATTCTGGAGTTGGGACTAATTAAAAGCTTATTCACATTTCCAACAATGAATACAACCAACTCTAGTCATTTTTAATCACTTATTTTATGATGTATTTGGGGTTTAAAAACCTTTCTGTTAATCTGGTTTTTTAATGAGAAGCTATTTAAATTATTTCTGATATCTAGCTTTTTAATGGTCTATAAAAGTGCAGTAATTATTACTGGCCCCACAACAACAGGAAAAACAGAATTAGCATTTGAATTAGTGCGTAGAGCTGGTGGTGGGGAAATAATATGTGCAGATAAATTAATGTTATTCAAAGGGTTTCCCGTTAGCACAGGTTTATCTGATACACTTAAAAATCCAGAGATTCCAATTTATCTTTACCAAACATTAAACCCAGAAGAAGGAATACCTGAAATTTCAGATTATGTTTCAAAAGTCAACCTAGAAGTTGATTATATTCTAAAAAATAATGGTTTGCCTGTTATTGAAGGATGTTCTTTCTCTTATTTTAATAATTTATATTATGGGAACAACAATGAAAACTCAAAATATTTTCCCCTTATTGGGTTAAAATGGTCCAATGGTTTAGATTTAGAAAAAAGAGTTGAAAAAAGAATAGAAGTTGCATTTCAAGAAGGTATCCTGGATGAGATAAAAGAGGGTTTAAAAAAAGGTTATAGAAACACATATATCATGAGTAATGCTATTGGAATTGTTCCAATTGTTGAATATTTGGATGGAAAAATAAGCCTTGAAGATGCAAAAAAAAGAATTTTCAAGGGTGTATTAAATATTTTTAATGATCAATTAGAAGAATTCTTAGAAGTTCCGGATATCAAATGGATAGAGAATGATGCCTTTGATTTATCTCAGAAAGCAGAAAAGATATTAAGAATGTTACCCGATTAACAATCTAGTTTTAATAGGATTAATCACCCTTCCCCTTATATCTTCCACGACCTTCAACTGTTTCAAATCGTGTTAGAACTTCTTTGTATTGATTAGATTTCTTCTTGTATCCTTTTAGAACATGCTTAAAAGCATCCTCTGCAATTCTGTAGTGCTTTGAGTTCAATGCCTCCTTTAACAAATGCAGGTCAACTGCCATATCTTCTACTTTTTTTGATATAACACTTAATCCAAAGTCGATAAAAAAGATCTCTTTTTCTAATATCATATTAGATGTTGTTAAATCACCGTGCATAATGTCATTGTTGTGTAAAATAGCTACTTTCTCACCTACTTCCTCGCAAAGCTTTTTGTAATCCTTCTTCTCTAAAACATTCTTCAACAGCTCTCCTTTAATATAATCCATCTCAATAATCATGTTTTTGTCGTCGGATTTATGCAGGTGTGGGCCTGGAAAGTTTATTTGTGTTAATTTATTTAAAATCTTAGCTTCTCGTCTTGTTCTGCTCTTCCTCAGCCTCTCATCTATCTGTTTTATTCTGTAACTCTTTCTCACTCTATCTTTAACAACATTCTTGCCAAGATAGATAATAGCCTCTGCTCCATGCCCTATTTCTTTCATAATTAGTGTAAAAATAGAAAGCTTTTTAAAAGTTTATCTGTCTCAAATGGGAAAATGGTAGAAGAATACGAAGATGTCGTGGATGCAGACGCAGATGAAAGTCCTGAAGAGCTTTTAGATGATGATGAGATATCACCAGCAGAAGAAGGTTTTATGAAAGGATTTGCAGAGGCTGCTGAAGATAAGAAAGAGAAACAAGAAGACGACGATGAAGAAGAAGAGTTAATAGAATAAATTCTTAATACCAAAAATAATTTAAACATATTACTAAATAGTTCTTTCTATGGAAAAATTTGAGGCTGAAATAAAAAAAGCATTAAAAAAATTAGG
>JABMPP010000098.1 GCA_013202955.1 Candidatus Woesearchaeota archaeon
GGTGCAGCAAGTACTGAAGGATTTAGAATTTTATATGACAATGATGTTGGAGATACTTATTTAGATAACATTTGGGATGGAGGAGTAGATACTAATCCCGCAATTAGATTTAGAACGAAAACTGCAGGAACAGCAGTAAATGTAATGACAATAACCCATGGTGGCAACGTCGGCATCGGAACAACTAGTCCATCTGGATTATTTCATGTTTATGAAAATTCCGCTTCGGAAAAAAATTGGTATTTTGAAAATGCAGGAGCAGGAATAGGACAACTAAATATTAAAGGAGGGTCTGGGGCTTATTTTACAATAGGGGCATCATCCTCTGCTGCATTTACACAAACAACTAAGCCTTACAATTTTCAGCAGTATTATAATTCGACATGGAATTCTGTTATGTATATTGATAATGGTAACGTTGGAATTGGAACAATAACACCAAATGCAACATTGGATGTAAACGGAACAGCTGTTATAAGATCCACATTGAACATGACTGGGCAGAAGATAATTGGATTGGGAACACCAACCGTTGGAACTGATGCAACAACTAAAGCTTATGTTGATGGTCAGATTGGTGGAGGAGGATATATACAATCCGGCTGGAATGATACAGGAACAAAGGTTGGACTGATTACTTCAACAGATGATGTAAATGCAACAACGCTTTATATTAACAATACAGCAGGAAGAGTTGGAATTGGGACAATGAGTCCAAGTGAATTGTTAGAATTATCAGGGGGAAATCTTCAGCTAGATTCAACTTCAGATACAGGAATCAAAGGTGCTAGCTCTGACAACATTATTACAAATAATCCAAGTTTTGGTGGGTCAACTGGTAATTGGGGGATAAAAACAGGAGGAGGGGTTACATTGTGGATAGATGATAATGCCGCAAGTCCTGGAGAAGAATTTGAGGTTAAAGCCGGAACAGGCCAAACAAGTTTATTTAAGATAGAAGGGAGTGGTAATGTTGGCATTGGGACAACAACAAGCTTAAGTAGAAAATTAACAGTATATGGGGGAATTGATTTATATGGTGAAACTGTAGGAAGCAGTGATGTTGGTTTAATTTTATATCACCCACAAGAAGGAGGGGTTGATGCAACAAGATGGGCAATGAGAGCAGATAGGACCAATGATGCATCATATCCTTATTTAACAAATAGGGAACCAGCCGGAAAAGTTGTTATAAAGACCGGAACTGCAGCCGGTGGTGCTGAAAATACTCATTTTACAATTGAAGGGGGAGATGGAACAGTAAACACTTATTTTGAAAATACAAATGTAGGAATTGGGACAACAAGCCCAACATCAAAACTTCATGTTGTTGGTGGTGCAAACATATCAACTAATCTTTCAGTTGGAGGGACATTAGCTGTTGGGACTTATGCAAGAAATTGGACACAGTTTGGAACAGGCACAAAAAGTGAAGCAGATACAAATGATTCCAATGATGTTTATATTACAGGTGATTTGGAGGTAGATGGAACAATCCATGGCACAATCGGTGCTGAGAATGTACAAGATATTTGGGTGAATGTAACTGGAGACACAATGACAGGAGATCTGTTGCTGTCCAACAATGCAAGCCTTAATGTTACTGGAAATATTTCCACAGATGGCACTCTGGCTGTGTCTGGTGTTCAACAAGAATATTCTGTATTTGGACCGGGAACAAAAGACGAAGCAGATATATCAACTTCTGAAGATGTATATATCACTGGTGATTTGGAAGTAGATGGAACAATTTATGGAAGCTTGGGAAACATAGGAGATATCTGGGTCAATGAAACAGGAGACACAATGACTGGAAACTTAATTATGGGAGGGAATAATATTACAAATGTTAGTTATTTGGGTGTTGGGACAAATAATCCTGCCGGACCTTTAGAAATAGTATATGGAAGTTTAGATAGGCTTCATTTTGAAGTTGGAAAAAGTGGAGGAAGTGCTGCTCAAGTAGCAATGATTGCAGATAGTGGTTATACTACTTCAACACCGGATGTATTAATTCAAGATGCTGATTCTGATAATACAAGAGCAGCATTACAAATTCAAGGAAATGTTGGTGCTACAGAAGTTGCATTCTTTAGTTCTGGTGGTAATGTTGGGTTTGGTGATACGACTCCTGATGAAAAATTAGATGTAGAAGGTGAAATACAAGCAGGCACTGGCACTTATAGAACAACAATTACAGGAGGAGGGGGTGGTTCTTATATATATATGGGAACTGAAGCAAGTGATAGCTCTCTTGCAACTGTTGGTGCCTATGGCTCTTTATTTAATATTGACAGCTCAAATGGCCCAATATCCTTTAAATTGTCTGGATCAGAGAAGGCAAGAATTGATTCAACAGGATTAGGTGTTGGGACGACGAGTCCTGGTTATAAATTAGATGTTAGAGGAACAGGTTATTATTCAGGAGATCTAACTCTTGCTGGGGCCACAAAATATAATAATTTTAATTATGTTCGGTCTGGTACTGCTGGTTGGTTTAAATTAGGAACATTAACTTTAGCTCAACAAGGCAATAATGCCTGGATAAGAATGTACGCAGGTAATGGTTATAATGCAGCCAACAGCCAAAATGCTTATGTAGATTTATTTATCAGAACTAGTAATGGTGGGAGTGTGGATGGCAATGGCTTTTGTGCATCTGCCTTTGCCTCAAGATTTGGACAGGATGCTGATTTTATTTCACAAATAAAATTAGTATCAAATGCTGCTGGATGTAGTGCCACTGCCTATGATATTTATGCCTACACAGGAACTTACATAGGAAATGGTTGGTATTCAGTCGAAACAAGCATTGGCTCGTGGAGTCATTCTGCAACAACAGCCAGCGACCCAGGTGTAGGCAGCAGCACTGTTTATGTTACCCCATTTGAACACAGAATAGGAAATACCTTACATGTTACAGGCAGCAGTGTAGGCATAGGAGACTCAAGCCCTGATTATAAATTCGAGGTTGATGGAACATCTGATTTCGGGGATACCACTACTTTTGGTGATGGAGCACAAGGGACTATAACATGGGGTTCTGGCCCAAGTAGATTTGTATTAACTGCGGGTTCTGGTAATGAACTTTATCTTGGTGCAGGAGGTACTTCTGGCCAAATAGTTGTTCAAACAGATGGTGATGTAGGAATTGGGACAGTGAGCCCAGATAGTAAGTTTCAAGTAAATGACAATAGTTTCCCCCAAGCACGTATAAATAATGATAATGTTATTGCTGCTAATGGTGAAACAGGTATCAGATTTAGGTCAAGGGGAACTTCAGGAGATGCTCATGCAGATATAGGTTGGACAGGTACCGGCGCAGAGACTGGAAATCTCGTATTTAGAGTACCTTATACAACAGAAAGAATGAGAATAACAAGTGCAGGCAACGTCGGCATTGGAACGGCGAGTCCTGGACAAGAGTTACATATTGCGGGCTCTTGGCCACAGATGATTGTTGCACAGGATGACGGCACCGAGGATGCTAGTATCCAATTTGACGCCGGAGGCGCTAACAACCGTTGGAATGTAGGACCAGGGGCAGGTGCAGCTGAGGGAGAAGAATTCGGCTTTGCAGTATATAATGATGCTGGTGGACATGTTCGGACAAATGTGTGGATAGAAGAAACCGGTCAGGTAGGAATAGGGATTGATGATCCTGTAGGTACATTAACAATAAAAGCCCATACAAATGGATGGGATGGTGGCATAACTTTAATTTCACAAGATGGATTACAAACCTTCAAATTACATCCTGAGAACAGTGCAGGGTATGGACTTATGATTAGTGGGGAAACATACTTTGCGAATAAGGCCGCATTTATAGGTAATGTCGGTATTGGTATTGGGACAGCGAGCCCAATAGCAAAATTAGAAGCAGGATATACTTCTTATGGTGCTGGTAATTATCCTTTATTGATTAGGAATGGTCGTACTTATAGTCATGTAACTTATGACACAGCAGTTATTGCACAAAATGATGTAACCACTTTAAGATTAGTTGAAACCACTGGTGGAGTGAATCAAGAATTAGGAATTTCAGTAGGAGATAGTGAGGGAGTTATTACTTCTACAGAAGAACTTGATTTTTATGTAAGTTCAACACCAGGAGCAAATATTTATAGTGGTGCTGGTGGAGAGAGAGCTTTGCGAATGCAAACAGATGGAGATATAGAAATGATGGGGGGTAATGTTGGTATTGGGACAGCGAGCCCGAGTACAAAACTGCATGTTGTTGGTGGTGATGGAACAGCAACATCAATAAAAACAGATGGTTATGTTGAAGATGTCAGTGGGGTTGTGCACGGAAATTATATAAGTTCACATTCATGGACCATAAGCACTGGAAGTGTTGGTGAATTTAGCCAAAATGGGGCTACTTCTGAAAATAGTAGAGAATGGGGGATAGGACCCCAAGGAAACAGAGCAATATTATGGAAAGCAGTACCTGATGCTGTAAGTGGCGCAGACGGTGGTTGGAATGCTGCTTATTTTTCAATAGATCACACAAAGATGTATAGATTTAGTGTATGGATTAAAAAAACAGGAAGTAATGATGGTTCAACTTATTTTGGAACAAATGGGGAAACTGCTACTGTTACTTCTTTGGGAGGAACCCCCAATTCTAATCCTTATTTTTTTGCTGGTGATTTGTCTTCATTGGATAAATGGTATCTGCTTGTAGGGTATGTTCATGGAAGTGGGGATACTTCAACAACAAATTATGGAAAAATATATGATGGTGAAACCGGGAAAGCAGTTACAGGTCTTACTGATTTTAAGTTTCAGACTTCAACTACAGGAGCAAGACATAGAAGTTATTTGTATTATGATGTCACAACAACAGACAGGCAGTATTGGTGGGATCCAAGAGTAGAAGAAGTAAATGGAAAAGAACCAACCATTGAAGCCTTGTTAGGTATGCCTAGATCCAACACAAATGGAATGTATTGGGGCAGTGGCGCTGCTATTGGTATTGGAACAACAGCACCAAGCAATGAACTGGAAGTTAATGGAGATATTGAACTAACAAATCTTTATGATAATGATGCAAGCAATTTCTTTGATGGAAGCTGTTCTGTGTCAGAAACACTTAATACAATAAGTTCAACAGGCGCAATAAGCTGTCAGGCAATTAGTTTGAGCGCTAGTTCTGTTGAGGATGTTTGGATAAATGAATCAGGAGACACAACAGGCGCCTTAACCTCTGATTTGAACATTGATGCAAATACATTTGTCATAAGCTATGATGATAATAGAGTCGGCATTGGGACGGCGAGCCCGGGAGGGCTTTTAGATATTAGTGGGGATAATAAAAAATTTGTTGTTACAAGCAACGATTACGAACTGTTTAATTTTGGGGCAAGGGGCAGTGGTGGAACAGCTTTAGATATGGCATATATGCAAATGAAAAAAGAAGGGGTAATTACAAACGTTTTAGATACTAATGGAGTCAGTTACATAATGGGTGGCAACGTTGGCATTGGGACAACGAATCCTGACAGCTTATTGGAAGTTGAAGGTGCAAATGCCATCGGTCATTTTGATTCAACAAGTGCGTTAAGTGAAACAAGATACAGCAGAAGCGGAACTGTTTATGGAAGAGTTGCTCATAGATCTTCAGCAAGTTCCCAATATGCAACAGATGGTTTTAATGTAATTTCTCATGATGAATTAGGTTTAGTTTCTTTTGATGCTGCTGGTTATATTTCTTTCCATGTTGGGACTGAAAACCCAGTAACTGAGGATATGAGGTTAACTGTTGATGGGGAATTAGGAATTGGAACAACTGTCCCAAATAGCAAGTTAGATGTAAGAGGCAGTTTAAATGTAACCCAAAGTAGTGGTTCATTGATTGTTGACAGCAGTGGAAATGTGCTGATTGGAATATGATTATCTGGATTTTTACTCGGAATCTTTCCGATTTTCACAGAAATACTTTGTATTTCTGGGACACCAAAAATTTCTTTGAAATTTTTTAGTGTTTCTTAGCAAAACATATAAAGAATTAAAAAAGCTGTATACTAAAATGGAAAAAAGACAAAATTTAAGTATGATTAATGATATCATTAATAATGGTGATATTAAGATGCTAACAAATATAACCGAAGGATTTCAAATAACAATCCCTGCAAAAATAAGGAAGATTTTTGGATTAGGGAAAGGCAGTTTAATAGATATTGAACTAAATGAAAAAAAGAAGGAAATAATAATAAAGCCTGTAAATGAAATGAGTCTGGAAGAAGCATTTGCAAGAGCAGATAGCTTTAAGGAACACAGCTTAACACCAGAAGATTTGGAAAAAATGGAAGATGAAATCTACAACTAAGTTTCTGGACAGCAACATAATCATTTATGCATTCACAAAGAACAAATTAAAAGAGGATTGCAGGGCTTTAATCAGAAGTGAAGAATTGTTAACAAACACATTGGTGTTAGTAGAAAGTTATAGCAAAATAAAGGCCATAGTGGATGACATGCAAGCAAAAACAACAATTATAAATCTTTATAAACAACCTAACATAAAAATAATTGATTTAGATAAAAACCTTTTATTTGAAGCTATGAAAAGATATCAAAAATACAAGTTGAAGATAAGTGATTTAATACATTATACAACGGCGTTATTAAATAATTGCCCAGAAATAGTAAGTTATGACAAACATTTTGATGTCTTGGAAATAAAAAGAACAACACCATAAAAAATGATAAGATTAAAAAATTTAAAAGATGAATATGAAGAAGTAATGAAAGAGGTTATTAGAGAAAGGTATAATATACTTATTGGAATAGGTAACTTATAAAAGTTTATCAAAAAAGATTTTATTATTAATTCTAATGAAAATGTGCTGATTGGGATTTAAATAGAAAGGTTTAAATAGTTATTAACCAAAAATGGATAATATTAACCAAAAATGGATAACCTACTAAAATTAATTCAAACATTGGGTAAAAATCTTAATAATGAGATACCCCTCAGACAACTTTCAAAAGAATCAAAAACACCTTACACCACCACCTATCGTTTAATAAAAAATAATAAAGATATATTCATTGTCAATAAAAAAGGGAATATTAAATTATGCTCGTTGAATCTTAAAGATAACATAACAAAAAATTATCTTATTTTGGCTGAAAGAAAAGAAGCAGAATCTTTTATAAAAAAACAACCACAATTCAAAGTATTAAAAGAAGAATTGCCAGAAGGGGCTTATTCATTGATTTTGTTTGGTTCCAGAGCAGAAGAAAAAAACAGAGAAAAAAGTGATATTGATTTATGTGTTATAAATAAAGATGGCAAAAAGAACATAAATTTCTCAAAATTTGAGTTATTATTTAAAGTAGAAATTAATTCAATATATTTATCAAGAAAAGAATTTAAAAGCATGCTTACAGAAAAAGAACAAAATTTAGCTAAAGAAATCATTAAAAAGCATATAATTTTTTATGGAGAAGAGTATTTTTGGAATTTAATCTGGAACACAAAAATCAACAGATTTTTGAGCATTTAATCAAAGATTATATAAAATGGAATTTGAAAAAGAACATTATAGGAGAGAATTTGAAAGATTGTTGAAAATCCTGAAAAAGGAGACTTCTTAAGACACAGAAGAAACGAAAGAAAAATTTACATTCCTCCTTTCAGGTTATTATATAGTTATGATAAAAAAGAAGACAGGATATATCTTATAGATTTTGATAGAAAGGATAAGATTTATAGAAAAAGAAGATAAAAAATGAAATTATGGATTAAAAGAGCAATACCATAAAATTCTCTTGATTTTGTTAAATATTCTTTTGAATTTGTTTAATGAATAATTTAGAATCTTTAATAATTTCGGAAGTTATTGTATTAAAAACAAGTTCATCATCTGTTTTTCCATAATTATGGATTATTATGTTTCTCATACCTTTTGCCTCTTTTAGATCAACATATAATTTCTTATCAATAATATCGTTTTGAAAAATAAGATCATAAACATTTTTATCATCTTCTGGGATCCCTAATTTTTTATATTTTATAATCAAAAAACAAACATCTGTAATGCATTCAACAATTCTTTCAAAATATCTCTCACAAGCAGCTTTTTCCTTCAAATCTTTTTTATACTCTTGAAAATTAGAAGGCATTATGCTTTCTAATTCATTTATTAATGTTTTTAGTTCATTTATCTTATCTTTTATTCTATTCATATTATTGCCTCTTTGAAATAATGTTTCATAATTATTTTGTAATCGAAGTAATTTTTCCAGATGTTTATAACAAATTCATCTTTTTTAAATTTTTTATTTTGAAAAAGAAGTTTGTTCTTGTCTGCCACAGATTTTTTGATTTTTAAAGGCAATATATTAAAAACTTGTAAATCGACTTTACTATTTGTTTTTCCCAATATTCTTTTCCTGAACAATGTTGCTTCTTTTAATGAAATATCATTTTTGAATATTACGCAAATGTCAATATCTGAGTTTGTTCTGTGGGTGTTATCAACATGCGAACCAAACAACAGGATTGTATTTATTCTATTAGAAAAAGAATCAGTTAAAATGATATTAACTGTTTCGTTTATGATGTTTTTATTTAATTTATTCTTTTTTAAATCAAAAAAATCCTTGTGTTTTGTTAATAACTTAATTGCCTTGAATTTAGGCCTTATGTCTCTTGATAGCCTGTTTTTTTCAGATTGTGTTAAATTTAAACCATTTATTTGTTTTATTATTATCTCTATCTCTTTCTTTCCAAATAATTTTCTATTTATATTATTCTTTATGATATTTATTATTTTTAGACACAAAATAACCATTATTTAGGTTATATTTAAATCTTTTGATTACCAATTCATCTGACACCAAAATCACAAGATGTTGAGGAATTCCTGATACATCAGAAATAATATTCTGAATATTATTTCTTGGTGTTTTGAAATCAGACTTCTTGGCTGAGTAAGGTTAAACCATTACAAATCATCACGGGTTGAGATGTACTGTTGAAATAATTTAATCAGAATACAAGATTAGTCCAAAAATATTCCAAACATTTATATAGGAATGATATTTTATTAGACTTATGCGATTTTCAAAGACAGAATTAAGAGTGCTTGAACAGATTGCTTTAGGAAAAAGGCAGGTCTTGGAAGTAGCCACAGCTTTAAACAAGGACAAGAGTCAAATCTATCGCATAATAAGAAATCTTCAAAAAAAAGGATTTGCAGAGCTCAAAAACAAAGAGATTAAACCTTCTCAAGCAACTCACATACAATTATTGCTTCAGGAGCTTGGAAGACAATCAAGTTTTATAGATCATTTAGTAGGGTGTGGGATTACATTCTACACTTTTATTCTTGAGCCAAAAACAATAGATGAAATAATAAAAGAAACTGGAATTAAAAGAAGCACAATATTTTATAAGATAAAAAAGGCTTTAAGAAACAGCTTCATAAGACCAATAGAAAACAAATATCAATTCAATGGCATGTTTTGGCCTAAGATAGGGGAGTTTCTTGTAGAATTAAAAAAATATGAGGAAACAAATGATAAAAGAATTCCTCCGGGTGCAGTTATTTATTATAAAACTAAAGATAAAATTGTATTTTCAACAAAAGCAGAATATGATGCAACACTTACTGGTTTTTCTGCATATGATCAGTTTGGAATAAAGCTCTTGACAATAGATTATACTTATTATCTTCCAAAGAAAAAGCTAACCAAACAAGAAGTTTTTTTGCACTCTATTTATCGTGCCAAAAAAGATGGTGGCATTAGGAATTTAATTCTTGTAGCATTATTCTATTTAAAATACAAAAAAGATTTAACCAAAATAAAGTATGAAATAATTGATAATCTTAATAAAGTGCTACATGGTGAAAAAGTTAAAAACTACCCTTCATTGTCTGAAATAAAAGATAGGGCTGAGGTATATGATATTAAAATTTGAAGAGCTAGACAAACTGTTTGAGGAATTAGATAAAGCACTAACAGAAAAAGTGCATTTTTATGTAATAGGGGGAGCTGTTATGCTTTATCATGGTCTTAAAATTGGAACAAAAGATGTAGACCTGGTGATAGATTCATCAAAAGAATTTACAGCTGTAGAAAAATCTCTTAAGAAAATTGGATTCACAACAAAGATTCCTACTTTAGAATATAAGAAGTTTGATCTTAACCAGATATTTGTAAGAGGAGATTATAGGATTGATTTATTCCAAAGAACAGTGTGCAAAGGATTTATGCTTTCTGATAAGATGAAAGAAAGAGCTCAACAAGTAAAAGAGTTAAATAATCTCACAGTTTCTTTATGCTCAACAACTGATATTTTTATGTTCAAGACTTTTACAGAACGTGAGGGGGATATTGATGATTGCATGTCTTTGGCAGAAGTTGAAATAGACTGGAATTCAATGATTGAAGAAATAAAGCAACAGATAAAAACCTTAGGGGATCAGGTATGGGTAACCTGGGTGGGTGAAAGATTGGACATTCTTGAAGATAAAGGGTTGATTATTCCTTTCATGGATGAGATTAATAAATTAAGAAATAAATATTTTGATGACATTGAAAAAAAGATTTCTTAGTGAATATACTGATTAGTATATAGGTTTTCCTTATTATGTTCTCTCAATAGAAAAATATAAATATGACATAAACTATATCATATTATATAGCAGAAGATATGCTAAAAAGTAAGATATATTTTATATCTTAATAAATAACACGGTTTGTGTCATGCAAATAGGAAAACCAACTCGGAGATTTATTGTAAGGGTAGTTGAATTAGAGACTGGCAAGAGCAGAAACTTTTCTATCTATGGTAAACAGAAGTTTAAGAGAATTCAGGAAGCAGTGAGAACAGCATTAGAAAATATGGATGATAGGGAGTAAACCCATTGGGGGAAAAGAGGTTAGAACACAATGGGAATAAACAATAAGCAACAGGTCTTGAAATCAGTTTTTATAGAGGTAGTTAAATGAACAAAAAAGAGTTTGATTTTATATTGCAGGAAGGAGAAGGCCTTAAAGTTGAATTTAAAGAGGCTTTTAATAAGTCTGTTGTCGAGGATATTGTTGCTTTTGCCAATTCTGGAGGAGGAAGGATATTTTTAGGTATAACAGATAATAACCAAGTTAAAGGAATTAATGTAAGTAATGAATTAAAATCGCAAATTCAGGATATTGCCAATAATTGTGACCCAAAAATTCAGGTCAAAATTTATGAAATAAAAAACGCTATAAAATCCGAAGATGTTTTGATTGTTATTGTTGAAGAAGGGAAAAACAAGCCATACAAATGTAAACAAGGGTTTTTTATCAGGATTGGGCCGAACTCACAGAAGATGACAAGAGATGAAATTCTTAATTTAGCAGTTAGTGAAGGTAAAATCCGGTTTGATGAACAGATCAAGGAAAAATTTGATTTTTCCAAAGATTTCGATGAAAAAAAGTTTGATGAATTTTTAAAAAAGAGTGGTATATCTAAGGTTGGCCCAGTTAAACAAGTTCTCATTAATTTATCCTTAGGAAGATATATGAAAAACAAATTCAAGCTAAATAATACTGGTGTTTTGTTATTTGGAAAAAATATTGAAAGATTTTTTAGACAAAATTTTGTTACTTGTGTTTTGTATAAAGGTAAAGAAAGAGTGAATATTATTGACAGAAAGGATTTCAAGGATGATTTATTAACTAATTATGAAAATGGGATCAAGTTCTTAAAACAACATTTGAAGTTAGAGTATATCATTAAAGACACTGGACCAAGAAAAGAGATTCTAGAATTGCCAGAAGAAGCTTTGAGAGAAAGTTTACTTAACGCAATAGTTCATAGAGATTATTTTGATGATAGGGTTGGGATTTTTGTAGAGATGTTTGATGATAGGGTAGAAATTGTCAATAAAGGTAAATTGCTTTTTAACAGAAAGGAATTAGGGAAAATAAGCATGCCTAGAAATCCAACTATATTTGATCTATTTCACAGAATAGGGTTGATTGAAAAAGTTGGTTCTGGTATTAATAGAATTAAAAAACAGATTAAAGCAAGAAAATTAAAAATTAAATTTGAGACTAATGGCTTTTTTAGGATTGTATTTTGTAGACCGGATGTTTCTGAAAAGGTCGGTGAAAAGGTCGGTGAAAAGGTCGGTGAAAAATTAACAGAAAACCAAATCAAGATTTTAGAAAAAATCAATAAAGACCAATTTATTTCTGCAGCAAAGCTTTCTGAGAAAGTGGGTATTTCACAGAGAAAAATTGAGGAGAATATTGCTAAATTAAAGAAAAAAGGACATTTAGAAAGAATTGGTTCGGCAAAAGGCGGTTATTGGAAGGTTATTGAATGAAAATTTATTCAGAACAACAGGTCTTGAAATCATTTGTATACTTGATGGTCTTTTTGATAGTTTTGAATCCAATTTCTGCAAGGAATTTCACTGTTTATAATGCTTCTGACAGCACACAGGAATTCTTTATGGTAGAAGGAACAACAGGAAGAGTTGGAATAGGGACAGGGAGTCCTGGGACGAAATTGGATGTTCGTGGTGGTTTACTTGCTGGAGGCGTAAATAATGGTGAAGCGATATTTTATCGATCCAGTAATCCTTATTCAATTGGTAGCACAGATGCAGTGCTTGTTGCATCAGATAGAAGTAATGCAGATTGGGGCATAATTTCAGATAAAACAGGATATGATTATGCATTTAGGGCAAATGTTGCAAATGGTGCAAATTATGCTATTGGTGTTTACGATGGTTCGAGTTATACTTACAGAGTTAAAGGAAATGGAGATACATATATCCGTGGCAACATAGTTTGGCATGCTGGTAATGATGGTGCTGATTCTGGGTTGTATGCTGATTATCTTGGAATAGCAGACACAAGAGGCACCAATCCAAATCCAGAAACATATAATATGGGGGTGGTCGGTGATTTTAAATCAAATGGTGCTAATGGATTGAGTGATGGGGGAAGTTACAATGCTGTCTTGTCTTTAAGGCAATGGTCTGGAGGGGGCGATTGGTCTGGAGGAGGTGTTCACCAGCTTGGGTTCACTCAAAACGGAAATCTTTGGCACAGATATAGCCAAACTTCTGGTGTGTGGGGTGCATGGAAAAAATTTGTTGATAGCAGTTCGGGAATAACAGGATCAGGAACTGCAAACTATATTCCAAAATTCACAGGTGCCCAAACATTAGGCAATTCGATTATGTATGACAATAGTGGTAATATTGGCATTGGGACAACGAGTCCACAAGCAAAATTACATTTAACTGGTGATATGGCCATTACACGTAATAATGTTGGTTATTCATTTAGTAACAAACCTGCCATGATGTCTTCGACAAATGATGGTTATCTTTTAACTCCAACAGGAACAGATCCATCAGATTTAAGGCTTTATATCGAAGATGATGCTACTGACATGTTTTCTATATGGGGAAATTCATGTGGAGGAGGAGGTTGTTGGAATCTTGCTTATTCTAGCAAAATTTTTGAAATAAAAGCAGGCGGACAAACATATTTTAAAGGTAACGTCGGCATTGGGACGGCGAGTCCGGCTAAAAAACTTCATGTTCAAGGAGATATTAGAGCAACTGGATATGGTGTGTTTCCTGGTGGAATTGCTGGTGCTGTAACTGGTGCACCAGATGTTCCAATCTGGATTGTTTCGGGGGATCAATACAACAATTGGGGTATTTTTTATAATGAAGGGTCTCCAGATTATATTGAATTTAAAGCAGGAGGCTCGGTTACTTCTAAAATAGCTCTTGATAATGGTCATTTTTATTCTGATCTTCTTTATGATGACACTGGTTCTGATTGGTCTATTGGTGGTACTGGAGAAAATCTTGAGTTTAGGGAACCTGAAGATGGTAACAAGGTGTGGGGTTATTTTCAGGATGATTGGGGACTTAGGTTAACAGGGGCACCGAATTTACAAGTGACAGGTAGTATTCTGGATGGATCAGGATATACAAAGAATATGGCTTCTTATGAATGGAATTGGTGGGGAAGAAGATATACTGGTTGGCTTGGATCCATACAACTCAGTTTATTTACACATTTTTATGATGTAGATGAAGCACCGGCCCAAACATCATTTCAACATACTGCAAATTTGAATTCCAATGCATATTTAAGTGGATCTGGTATTTGGGGGGCTGTTCATTCTTATCATGCTATTTGGACAACACAGATTCATGTTAATAGACAATTTACTATTTCAAGCGCAACACTTAATGGAGATGATCCTTATTCTTTATACATTGATAATAAATATGTTGCAGGTTCTTCTGGTTGTTGTTCAGGAACAACATATTCATACACTTTTACCAGAGGTTGGCATAAGATTGATATGATTTACTCTGAAGCTGGTGGAGGTCATTATGTTCAATTAGGATGGAATCCATCGAATTATCTTGCATATATTGATGCAATGAATCCTTTTGGGCCAATGGATTATTATAATGATAAAACATTATCATTTAGAGAAGGCAACGTCGGCATTGGGACGACGAATCCGACAGGAAAATTAGATATCAGAGGAGATGAAGTCAGAATATGGGATGGTTCTGCAACAGTTAATTATGCAACTTCCCAGGGTGAGTTATATGTTGAAGGTGACTTGGAGGTAGATGGCAATATTTATGGAAATATTGCTGCAGTTAATGTTGAGGACATATGGGTGAATGAAAGTGGGGATACAATGAGCGGTGCTTTAACTATGGCTGACAACAATATTCTGGATGCAAACACAGTGCAGGCCAATACTTTAGAGGATCCTGAAGATGGCATATTATCCGTAAATGATGATTTACATATGGGAGGCAATAGAATATGGATGAATGATGGTTCATTTAATGTTAGAAACACAGGTGACTATTTTCATCAGATATTTTACAATGATGGTATTACTTTCAAAACAAATGTTGGTCATGGACATTTCCGTTTCTATGGTGGCACAAACACAGACAAAGGAGGTTTAAGCACCCTTGTACTTGACCTTGACACACAAAACAATGTGGTTACAATACCTACAGGCACGGTTGGTATTGGAACAGCAACTCCCAGAGCAAAGCTGCATGTTGCGAACACTTATTCGGGGGTATTTGGTAGTGATGGAATGTTGAAAATAAAAAGTATAGACAATGGTGGTTGTTGTGGGACTGAAGCTATAACATTACAAACAACTATTGATAGTAGAACTGATGATTATACTCCTAGTAGTTATGGAGGGGATGCAAGACACGTGTTATCTTTACAACCCCAAGGCGGCTTTGTCGGCATTGGGACGGCGAGCCCACAAGCAAAACTTCAAGTTATAGGAGGAGATATATATTTAGGTGGTGATACTGGAGCAGGCAGAGCAAATCAGTTGCTTAAGATAGCAGGTGACAGCACAAGCAAAGGCATACAGATTTATGCTGATGATTATTTTGATGATAACACTTGGGGAACAAGAATGTGGAAAGATCATCATGGTAGTGGAATAGGGCTTCAAATAGACACACAATATGGTGGAACATGGTATGAAAGTGTTTATATAGGTCACGGACAAATTCCGGCTGACCCCAGATTTGGTGTTTTTGGAGGGGCAACAATCGGATCAGGATATACTCAAATATATTCACCCCCTTCAGAAGGACTAATTGTACAGGGAAGTGTTGGTATAGGAACAACGAGTCCTGGTTATAAATTACATGTTTATGGAAATGCTGGAACAGCAACCAGAATATATACAGACGGACTTATTCAAGATGTCAGTGGAGTTGTGCATGGAAATTATATAAGCTCCCATTCATGGAATATTGGAACTGGAAGTGTTGGTATATTTGGTCAAAACGGAGCCACATCTGAAAATACTAGAGAATGGGGAGTGGGACCACAGGGCAACAGAGTAATTCTCTGGAAAGGAGGTAATGATGTTGGTAATGATGCTGATGGTGGCTGGGGCACCAGCAGCTTTCCAATAGATCATACTAAAAAATATAGGGTGTCTGTCTGGATTAAAAAAACCAACAGCAATGCTGGAACAACTTACTTTGGGATTGGCACACCAATCTTGACGTTAGGAGGGGTCGGTCAAGGAAACCCTTACTTTTTCTGTGGAGACTTGCCGTCATTAAATAAATGGTATCTTGTGGTTGGAGTTATACACGGAAGTGGTGATTCTTCTACAACAAGTGAAGGGGGAATATATGATGGAGAAACAGGAAAGAAAGTTATAAGTTGGTCTTCGCCTGGAGGACAATGTAGTGGTGATTACAAATTCTCAACATCTACAACAACACAATATATGAGAACATACCTATATTATGATGTAACTACAGCTGACAGGCAGTACTGGTGGGATCCAAGATTTGAAGAGGTGAATGGCAAAGAACCATCAATCCAAGCCTTGTTGGATTTACCAAGATCCAATACAAATGGAATGTATTGGGGCAGTGGCGCTGCTATTGGTATTGGAACAACAGCACCAAGCAATGAA
>JABMPP010000001.1 GCA_013202955.1 Candidatus Woesearchaeota archaeon
GTTCCAAGGCAACATATTCAATAGGTATTCCACATCTTTCATGAACATTTAAAACATGCTGCATTTTCTCTTGTTTTATTAATAATCCTTTTTTATCAAGATCTTCTGACACTTTTTTTCTTGCCTCATTAGAATCCATTCCTTTATATGGTCCTTTTGTGTAAACACCTGTCTCATCCATTGTATGTACTGGATTGACTTTTGGATGTCTTGCAATCCATTCAACACAATCCAACCCACCATAAGTGCAGTAATAAACAATCCCTGTTCCATATTCAGTTTTTGCAGATGTATCATGACTCACCATAACAGGTCCTAAAGCAAACTCAATATCAACCCTTTTTCCAACAAGATGTTTTCCCTTATATTCAGATTCAATTTTCATAGGGAATTCTTGTTTCATTTTTTCAACAGCATCCTTGCTTATAACCCATTTTTCTCCGTCTGGTCTTTTAACAGTAACATAATCTCCTTTTTCATCTAGAGATATACCAACACAGCTGGGGTGAAGCTCTGGTCTTGTTGTTGCATATATTATGAATTCTCCTGTTTCTAATTTTCCTTTGATATAATCCAATGTTGCCTCTTTTTCCTTGTCTTCCATTTCTACTTGTGCTATGCTTGTCTTACAATGAGGACAGAATATAACAGGTGAGAATTTTCTATAGGCTCTTTTCTTTTTTATTAAATCCAAAAAATATTTTTGGGATATTCTTCGTGAATTATCATCAATAGTTGTATAAAACACATCCCAGTCACAACTCATTCCAATATTTTTCCAATCTTGAACATATTTGAATCTTAATTCTTTATCCAATGTTGTCAAACAAAGGTTGATAAATTCCTGTCTGTCCATTTTTGTGGCTTTGACATTTTTCATCTTCTCAATAAGTCTTTCTGTTGCCAAACCATTATCATCTGTCCCAAATGGATAAAAAATATTAAATCCTCTCATACGTTTATATCTTACAACAAAATCCTGCTGAGCATAGCTAAAAGCATGTCCAATATGCATCTTACCAGAAACAGTTGGTGGAGGAGTATCTATTGAATATATCTCTGATTTTGAGTTTGGATCAAAAGCATATGTTTTTTTCTTCTCCCAATGTGCTCTCCACTTCTTTTCCGACTCCTTTGAGTTGTATTGCTTTGGAAGTTTCATATTATGCCCTAGTGAGTTAATTAATTTATAAATCTTTTCAGTAATTAACCAATAACTTAATAAATTATATTTCATTCCAGAGAACAATGCAACCATGGATAAGAAAATATAGAGCTGAAACAACAAAAGATATTGTTGGACAAGATACTGCAGTTTCTAAATTAAGGGGTTTTATTTCCAATTTTAAAGCTGGAAAAAAATCTGTTCTGCTTTATGGACCAACTGGTTGTGGAAAAACTGTTTCTGTTTATGCTATTGCAGCTGAAAACAATTATGAAGTGCTAGAAGTAAATGCATCTGATGTAAGAAATAAAGATGAAATAAATTTTAGGGTTGGAATAGCAATGAACCAACAATCTTTATTCAGCAAGGGAAAAATAATTCTTGTGGATGAAGTAGATGGACTAAGTGGCAGAAAAGATAGAGGAGGAGCATCTGCTCTTGCCAAGTTAATTGATAATTCATCTTTTCCTATTGTTATGACAGCAAACAATCCTTGGGATCAGAAATTCACAGCATTACGAAAAAAAGCTGATATGGTTGAATTTCATCACCTTAATTATATTTCAATATTTAATTTTTTGAAAAATATATGCAAAAAAGAAGGAGTTAGTTATGATGAAACCCTGTTAAAATCTCTTTCCAGAAGAGTTGGTGGAGATCTTAGAGCTGCTATAAATGATCTTCAAACATTGGTTGGTGAGAAAAAAGAGCTGAAAAAACAAGATTTAGAGAGTTTAGGAGAGAGAAGACAAACCGAATCAATGATGCAGGCTCTTGTCAAAGTGTTCAAAACAACAGACCCTGTTATTGCTAGAAGCGCTTTTGAGAATGTTGATGAGGATGTGGACAAAACAATGCTGTGGATTGATGAAAACCTACCAAAAGAATACACAAGGCCAAAAGACCTTATAAAAGCATATGACAACATGTCAAAAGCAGATGTGTACAAAGGAAGGATAAGAAGATGGCAGCATTGGAGATTTCTTGTTTATATTAATGATTTGATAACTGCCGGGGTTGCGCTTTCAAAGGATGAAAAATACCCTGGTTTTGTTAAATATTCTCCAACAACAAGAATATTAAAATTATGGAAAGCAAATATGATGTATATGAAGAGAAAGGAGATTGCTGGAAAAATAGCAGAGAAAACACATATTTCAACAAAAACTGCTGTTCGGGATGTAGTACCTTATATGAAAGAAATATTCAACAAGAACAAAAACATGAGCAATGAGCTTGCTTCTTATTTTGGATTTGAAAAGGAAGAGGTTGAGTGGTTGAGAAAATAATCATTCGCTTTCTGCTTCTTCCATACACTCTTCTTCACATTCTTCCAACACATCCTCTATTGTCTTCTCAGACAACTCTTCGTCATCGCTTATCTCTACCTCTTCTCCTTTTTCATATATTTTACCTGTTTTAACATCAAACAAAAGAATATCTGATCCCTTTTCGCCTACATGGATTGTTTTGATATCTTTTCCTTTGTAGTTTATTGTTTTTCTGAATCTTCCCCCTTTTTCCATGTGACCAAAGATTATTGTGTAATTCTTTCCTGTACCTTCAATATATTTTGAAATCTCTTCCATAACAGCCTCATATATCTCTTTATTCTTTGCATCATGTGGTGTTCCATAAGGTCTAAATATTTCTTTGTCAGGAAGTTCATGTTGTATTTGAAATATGTATTTTGGATTTGCCTTTTTTATTTTGTCAATTATTCCATTATCTTCAAACAGCATCTGTAATGCTTTTCTCATATAATTCTTATCAGAGGATTTTTGACCAAAGATCTTTTGTATTATGTTATAATCTTGATATGGCTGTATATAAGGTAATAAAAGAACTGCAGCATCAACATCCTCATCACCCTCAACCCTTTTTCCATCTTTATAAAAATAAACATCAGGCATCTCAATAAAATTAAGATCAGAAGAATCAAACATATCTCTTGGACTTTTGAGATTTGAGAAATAAGGTATGAATTTTTGGTAATCTTCTTCTCCATTTCCAGAAATAAGTGCTTCAACATTTATTTTTGGATTGTTGGTAAGAAGATCAATGATTCCGGTTGTCTCATCATATGCTCTTGTACCAAAATCCAATGCTTGTTCTTTTCCATCTTCTCCTTTAAGAGGAGAATCATAAAGATTTTGATAATATTTTTCTGGTGTTTTTGCTCTTTTGGATCTCAAAAAATCTTTGTTGAATGGACCATTTAGGTCACCTGCACCAAACAATCCTATGCCTCCGGCTACAGAAGGTAACTGATATAATTTGCTCTCAAGCCCCCTATAATTTCCTTCAACATCTGTTATAACAGCTTTTAAACTGTTCATATTAACCCCCAAACACCACACACTATAAAAATTTTTTCAAAACTTGTTACACTAAAGTAACAAATTTATAAACTAATATCACGAAAATTTGCTGGAAGGGTTCTACCCCTGCATGAAAGGAAAGAGTATGAACAAACACTTTCTTGACAAGCAAATTTTGTGATTCCAAAAATTTCGACCTAAGATTGGGATATTAAACCAAAAAGAAAGAATTCCTTTGAAATTTTTTAGAATAAACAATAAATTAATAAATAATCTTGTTTTTAGTTTCTGCTATGGTAAGCATAGATGAGATGGCAGTGTTTTGCAAGAAAAAAGGGATTGTATTTCTTAATTCTGATATTTATGGAGGAATATCTGGGTTCTGGGATTTTGGCCCATTAGGTGTGGAATTAAAGAACAATATAAAAAAAGAATTGTGGAAAAGATTTGTTCAGCAAAGAGCAGATGTTGTTGGGATAGATGGTGCAACAATAACAAACAAAAAAGTATGGGAGGCCTCTGGTCATGTTTCTTCTTTTTCTGATATATTAATGGAATGCAAAAAATGTAAGAAAAAACATAGAGGAGACACCCTAGTTGAGGATACAACAGGAAAAAATGTGGATGGAAGCACAAAAGATGAAATACTTTCTTTGATAAAGAAGCATAAAATAAAATGTCCTGACTGCGGATCTGAACTAAAAACCGGAAAGAGTTTTAACCTTATGTTTAGCACTAATGTTGGTGCAGTTGAGGATGATGCAAATAAAACATATCTTAGACCAGAGACTGCGCAGGTAATATTCACAAATTTCAAATCAGTGCAAGAAACTTCAAGATTAAAACTTCCTTTTGGGATAGCACAGATAGGAAAAGCATACAGGAATGAAATTTCTCCAAGAGATTTCTTATTCAGAAGCCGGGAATTCGAGCAATTTGAGATTGAGTATTTCACAGATCCTGAAAAAACTAAATGTGTTTTTCTAAAAGAAGTCAAAAATATGAAAGTAAATATATTGAACTCAAAGGATAAGTTTTCTGTTGAAACAATTGATGGATTAATAAAAAACAACACATTCAAGAATGAGTGGCATGCTTATTGGAATGCTATATTCTACAAATGGTTCCTTGATTTTGGGATAAAAAAAGAAAATATTAGATTAAGGGAGCACACAAAAAAAGAGCTTGCTCATTATGCTTCTGCGTGCTTTGATATTGAGTATAAATTTCCTTTTGGGTGGAAAGAGATTCATGGCAATGCAGATAGAGGAACATTTGACTTAGATCAACACATAAAATATTCTAAAAAAGAGTTAACATATTTTGATGAGGAAACAAAAAGAAAGATTGTTCCTTATGTTTCTTCTGAACCTTCTCAAGGAATAGAACGTGCATTGCTGGCTTTTTTATTTGATGCTTATAATGATGACAAAAAAAGAGGAAATGTTATGTTAAAACTACACCCAAAATTAGCTCCTATAAAGGGTGCTATTTTTCCTTTAGTTAGGAATAAGAAAGCGCTTGTTAACCTGGCAAAAGAGGTTTATGATGAGTTGAAAATGATGTTTAATTGCGTTTATGATAGCGGTGGGAGTATAGGTAGAAGATACGCAAGAGCAGATGAGATGGGAATACCTTATTGTATAACAATTGATTTTGATTCAATAAAGAAAAAAGATGTAACAATACGTGATAGAGACACAACAAAACAGGTAAGAGTCAAAATAAAACACTTAAAGAGTAATTTAGAAAAATTTATATAGATTCAATATTAATAAAAATTAAGAAAAAATAGGTGAAAAATGGCTTTTTTTAAGACTGATGATAAAAAAAACGAAGAACCGGCTTTTGGAGCTCCTTCTACACCACCACCTGTGAATCCAGCTGAAAAACTTGTTGAGATGAAAGATCAGGGATTTTCTGATAATAAGATTTCTCAAAATATGCAGAGTGAGGGTTATTCACCAACAGAGACTTTTGATGCAATGGAACAATCAGGAATGAGAAATGCTGCAGATCTTGGACAAACTCCAAAGCCAGCTGCTTTTCCAAATGAACCACCTGTTTATGAAGGAGCAGCAGAAGACCAGATAGAAGAAATTGCAGAAGCAATAATTGAAGAGAAATGGAATGAATTAGTAAAGAATGTTAATAAGATAATAGAGTGGAAAGATAGAACTGAGTCAAGAATAACTCAAATGGAACAAAAGATCAAAGACATAAAATCTGATTTTGACAATCTTCATTCTGCAGTTTTAGGCAAAGTGGGGGAATATGACCAAAATCTTACAAATATTGGGGCTGAAATAAAAGCCATGGAAAAGGTTTTCCAGAAACTATTACCAACTTTCAGCGAGAATGTTAGTGAATTATCAAGATTAACAAAAGATTTAAAGAAAAAGAAATAGATTAATCTACTCTTCCTTGTGACGTTAAAAGCATTATTGTGAATACGCATATAAGTAGAATCATTATTAATCCTAACACCTTTGGATGAAATATTGTTGCCCAGAAAGCACCTGTTCCCACCTCACCAACATCTCCTTTTTGTATTGTTCCTTCTCCAGTTACTTCTGTTGTTGCTTCTTCTCCTGTGAAATATACCTTTCCAAGCCCTCCAAGAAGGATTATGATACTGATTACTATCACCCATGTAACAATCTGATTTCCTCTAGCACTTTTCAAAGCACCTAAAAAATCCTCTTCTTTAGCACCAAAGATACCATAAACCATCAATATGAATATAACAAATATAAACATTATCACAAACCATGGTGTTATAGTAACAAGAAGTTCTGAAACAGATGGAACAAGAAGCATCATTATCCCAAGAATGAATGCTATTAGAGAATAAAGGCCTTTTTTGTCTCCAAATGGCTTTGCATAAGTTAAGAGCCCATAAACTAAAAAAATTACCAAAAGCGTAGTAAAAAGCTGAGAAAATGATTCTAATAATCCTATGTCAAGTACAGTTGCCATTTTTTATAAATTTATTTTTCTCCGCCAAACAATCTTTTTAAGTCACTGCTAACTCTTCCAAACGTAGATCTTTCTTCCCTATCTTTTGGCTCGCTCGTTATAAATGCTATAATAATTCCAAACACAAGGATTATTATTATAAGCGCAACTGCATCTGCTCCAACCAGATTCATAAGCCAGTCCCAGAATCCTGGCCACCAACCTGCTGAACCACCAAAAATTAATATAATAAGCACAACAGATGCAAATGATATAAAGCCTGGTAATGTTGCACCCAAGAATCTCGCTTCTCCGCCAAAGATGCCTATAAGTATAAGCATCATTATAATCGCTACAACTAACAATGACACTGTTGGAAGTGCATTATTCATTATCACAACAGGATCCCATGCTTCAGATGGATATGAACCCAAAACATGCGGAATAACAACCATCAAAGAGATAATCATCGATATAATCACATTCAGGTTCTTTTTCTCGTCTCCCATTACCCTCGTCTTTTGGAGTATAGCAAATAATATTGTAAATATTAGCAAAAATGGTAACATCACATCTGTGAGTCCCCATGATTCAAGCCATTCAACGAAATCAACTAAATTGTAAGGTGCCATTTTTTTAACCTCTTATTCTTGTTTTTCTTGTTTGGGTCCCGTCCATCCTTTTCTGTGTTTGGGTGGTCCCCATTCTTTTACAACTATGAACATAAAAAATACAACTATTATGAGCATTATTATAGAGGCAGCCCAGTTCGTGCCCCAATTATCAGATATCCATTCCCAAAAATATACTAACCAACTTTGACCACTATCTAATTGAATTGCATTCAAGAATATTAATATAATTGCAATGAAAACCAACACCATAAATGTTGTTCTCCATCCGCCTGTAAGGAAAACATCCTCATCCTCTCTGTAAAATGAGCCAATCAAAAGCAGGAAGCTGACTGAAACAAGGATTATTATTGTAATATTGGCCATTGCCTGATTAACAAGTGAAACAAGCTTTGTTGAAGCAATAACCAGAAATGCAAGAACAAATGATACCATTGCGTTCAGGTTCTTTTTAGTATAGTTCTTACCATCAATCTCTTCTGTCCCCAGCACTTTTGTTTTTTCCAGAATTGCAAAAACAATTGTAAATATTAATAAGAATGGAAGAACTACATCATAAATGCCAATGTCATTAAAAAATTCTATTGCTCCTCTGAATACAGATTCATCTGCCATGATAATATCTATCCTACAAAGTATTATATAAAACTTTCGAAAAGTATAGGGGCTGTAGGAATAAACACAAAGGTTTATAAAATAATAGAGCCTCTTTTTAATAAAATGTTAAATAAAAAGGATTACCAATTCATGAGAAAAGAGCTTGAAAAGTTTGACAAAGACAGAGAAATTATAATAAAAAGATCAAGAGATATTCTAAAAGACTCAAAAAGAGCTATTTATTCTGTACACAGAGAGGATTTAAAAGAGGCTGCTAACCTAATTAAGAAGGCGGAATCTGAAATCTCTAAGCTAAAAGCAATTATAAAGAAAAATCCTTTATTGGATTCAGTTCATGCTTTTAATGCTGGTTTGCAGGAGTATGCTGAGGCTGCTTGTTATTTTGGGTTTGTCAAGAATAAAAAAATTCCAACCAAAAAACAGCTTAAAATAGGTGCTGAAGACTATTTGATGGGAATATGTGACCTAACAGGAGAGCTAGGTAGAAGAGCTGTTAACCTATCTGTGAAAAAAAAGTATAATGAAGTTCTGAAGATAAGAGAGTTAGTTGATGATATTTATGGAGAATTCTTGAAATTTAACTTAAGGAACAGCGAATTGAGGAAGAAATCAGACTCAATCAAATGGAACCTAAAGAAAATAGAAGACATTGTGTATGACTTAAAGACAAAAGGGTTATTGAAGTAAATTTATTTATTCTCTCTTGCATCTTCTCTCATTTGTTTGACTGTTTTTTTAAAGGCTTCGATTTGTTTTTCGCTTAAAGAATGATATTTTAGATAATTAATCTTAATGTTTCTGAGAAATGCGTTTTCTTTGTAGTATTTATGTGGAATATTGAAGAACTTCTTCATCTTCTCATCTTTTATATTCCCTTTTAGCTCGTTTTCCTGGCATTCATAGCAGATAACATAATTTTGTCTAGAAGTCGCTAGCACATAATTTTTTTTACATCTTATGCACTTTTGTTTATATTTTAGAGCCATATTAAATAAAAAACACCCAAACTATAAATAACCTACTTTTTATCAAAAACCTTTTTATAGTTGTGTTATCTTCTTAATCTAAACTTCATGGGGTGAGGGAAATGAACACTTTGGGAATTATTGGAATTATAGCTGGTGTGATTGTTCTGTTCATTATATTATTATACAACAATTTAATCAGACTAAAAAATCAAGTTAAAAATTCATGGGCACAAATTGATGTTCAACTAAAAAGAAGGAATGATTTAATACCAAACTTAGTTGAATCTGTCAAAGGTTACATGAAACACGAAAAAACAGTTCTTGAAAACATTACAAATGCAAGAGCTGCAATGACAAAAGCAGAAACAGTTCAGGAAAAAGCAGATTCTTCTAACATGTTATCAGACACATTAAAATCATTATTTGCTGTTTCAGAAAATTATCCGGAGTTGAAAGCAAATGAAAACTTCTTACAATTACAAGAAGAGATAACAGGCACAGAGAATAAAATCTCATACTCAAGACAACATTACAATGATATAGTTATGATGTTTAACACAAAAATACAGACTTTTCCAAACAACATGTTTGCAAAAACTCTTCACTTTACAGCTGAAACATCATTTGAAGCAACTGAAGCAGAGAAAAAGAATGTTAAAGTAAGCTTCTAAAATGAAAGTAATGTTTGATGAGATAAGGAACAACAAGATTAAATCTTGGGTTCTTGCTTTTTTCTTTATTATTTTAATAGGCTTTCTTGGAGGAGCAATAGGGTATTTCTACAACAACATATATGTTGGGTTGAGTTTAGCAATAATTTTTGGGATAATCTACTCAATGATTGCGTTTCGTTCAGGAGACAAGATGATCCTTAGCATGTCAGGCGCAAAACCTGTAACAAAAAAAGAATATCCTCATTTGTATCATACTGTAGAAGGACTTTCAGTAGCAGCAGGGCTTCCAGCACCAAAAGCTTATGTTATTGATGACACTGCATTGAATGCATTTGCAACAGGAAGAGATCCAAAAAATGCATCAATAACAGTCACAACAGGATTAATGAATAAATTGAACAGGCAGGAATTAGAAGGAGTTATTGCACACGAAATGTCTCATGTTAAGAATTATGATGTAAGATTCATGATGCTGACTGCTGTTTTAGTTGGAATAATCACTTTATTGAGTGATTTTTTATTAAGATCTTTTTTATGGGGTGGAAGACACAGAAGAAGTTCTTCATCTTCAGGTGGAGGTCAAGCAGCAATTATTTTAATTGTGGTTGGGTTGGCTCTTGCAATATTAAGCCCATTAATAGGAGAAGCTATTAAACTAGCAATTAGCAGAAAAAGAGAGTATATGGCAGATGCTAATGGTGCAGCATTAACAAGATATCCTCCTGGATTAGCAAGCGCATTAAAGAAAATCTCAAAAGATCCTGATCCATTGGTTGACAAAGCAAACAAAGCAACAGCACATTTGTTCATATCAACACCATTTAGAAAAAAGCACGGATTGATGGTAAGGATGTTTGCAACACACCCACCAATTCATGAAAGAATAAAAAGATTAGAGCAGATGTAGAATGTTAGAAAACCTGAAAAAAGATTTAGCAAAACATGGAAGTAAGAAAAAAGCTAAGCTTTTGCAAGGCTTTTTCAAAACAGGAAAAGGGGAATATGGTGAAGGAGATATATTCTTAGGAGTTATGGTTCCAAAAACAAGAGAAGTTGCCAAAAAATACAAACATCTTTCTTTTTCTGACACTAAAAAATTATTGAAGAGTAAGATTCATGAACATAGACAATGTGCTTTGCTTATTTTGGTTCATAATTTTGAAAATGGGGATAATAAAGAAAAGAGGAAGATTGTTGATTTCTATTTGGCCAACACAAAATATGTTAATAACTGGGATTTGGTTGACTTAACTGCTCACAAAATTTTAGGAGCGTATTATTTTGACAAAAACAGATCTATATTGTATAAGCTTGCTAAATCAAAAGATCTCTGGGAAAAAAGAATTTCTGTTGTCTCTACTTTTTGGTTCATTAGATATAATGATTTTAAGGATTCATTAAAATTGGCTGAAATCCACCTCAATGATGATCATGACTTAATGCACAAAGCTGTTGGGTGGATGCTAAGAGAGATTGGCAAAAAAGATCAAAAAACAGAGGAAAAATTCCTAAAAAAATACCACAAAACAATGCCAAGAACAATGCTTAGATATTCTATTGAGAGATTCTCTGAAAACAAAAGAAAATTCTATATGAAGAAATAAGGACAATATTTATATAATAATTCCTTAATCATACTATCATGTTAAGAACACATACTTGTGGAGAGTTGAACAAAAGCCATGCTGACAAAAAAGTAACATTGGCTGGTTGGGCAGATACTATCAGAGTTCATGGCAAAGTTGGATTCATAATTATAAGAGACAGATATGGAAAAACTCAATTATTTCTTGGAAAACAGTTCATTGAGCAGATTACAAATCTAAAAAAAGAATCAGTTATCCAAGTAGAAGGAAAAGTTAACTTAAGACCTGAAAATCAAATAAGGAAAGAAATGTCAACTGGTGAGATAGAGGTTGGTGTTTCTAAATTAGAAGTTCTAAATCCTGCTGAACCATTACCAATGGAATTAGATGAAAGCATAACCTCAACAGATGAAACAAGATTAAAATATAGATTTATTGATTTGAGAAGAAAAAGAATGCAGGATAATATTATTACAAGGCACAAAGTCATCAAAGCAATAAGGGATTTTCTTGATAATGAAGAATTTTTGGAGATTGAAACACCATTTCTAGCAAAATCAACACCAGAAGGCGCAAGAGATTATCTAGTTCCTAGCAGAATAAACAAAGGAAAATTCTTTGCATTACCTCAAAGCCCTCAATTGTTAAAACAATTATTGATGATAAGTGGGTTTGACAGGTATTTCCAGATTGTGAGATGTTTTAGAGATGAGGATTTAAGAGCGGATCGTCAGCCAGAGTTCACTCAACTTGATATGGAAATGACATTTATTGAAGAAGAAGATCTTTATGGGGTTATTGAAAAATTAATGAAATATGTTTGGAAAGAAGTTCTTAGTGTAAACATAAAAACACCATTTCCAAGATTAAGCTATAAAGAGGCAATGAAAAAATACAAAACAGATCGCCCACATCTTGATCAAAAAGGAGTCAAACACAATTTTGTTTGGGTTGTTGACTTCCCAATGTTTGAATATAGTAAAGAAGAAAAGAGACTTGTTGCAATGCACCATCCTTTTACACAGCCAAAACCAGAAGATGTAAAGTTAATTGAGAAAACACCTGAAAAAGTAATGTCAAGGGGTTATGATCTTGTTCTAAATGGAGAAGAAATTGCTGGTGGTTCAATAAGAAACCATAACCAAGATATTCAGAAAAAAATATTCAAAGCATTAAAGATAACTGATAAAGAAGCTGATGAAAAATTTGGTTTCCTGTTAAAAGCGCTAAGCTATGGAGCACCACCCCACGGAGGGATTGCTTTTGGAATCGACAGAATGGTTGCTTTAATAGTTGGAGAGGGATCAATAAGAGATGTTATTGCATTTCCTAAAAACAAAGATGCTCGTGATTTAATGCTTGACTCACCATCAGAAGTAAACTCCAAACAATTAGATGAATTAGGTATCAAGAAAAAATGAATTTCATATCAATAAATGATGCAATAAAAAAAGGAAAAGGAGAAGTAAGTATAAGAGGTTGGGTTTACAGAGAAAGAGGAAGCAATAAAATAAAATTCGTTGTTCTAAGAGACTCAACAAATATTATCCAATGTGTTATCTCAAAAAATGATGTTGGAGAAAAAAAGTTTAAATTAATTGATAAAGTGCAGGTTGAGGCATCTATGCAGATAATTGGGGATCTGAAAAAAGATGAAAGAGCTCCAACTGGTTATGAGATAATTGTAAAGGATTTTGAGGTTGTTGGTGAATCACATAAATACCCAATAACAAAAGATCAAAGCAATGAGTTTCTTCTTGACAAAAGACATCTCTGGATAAGAAGCAGAAAAATGACTGCCATAATGAAAGTAAGAAGCGCTTATGTGCAGGCAAGAGAGGAGTTTTTCAAAAAACAAGGATTTTACAGATTTGATGCTCCTATCCTTCAACCAAGCCAGTGTGAAGGAGGCTCAACATTATTTGAGGTCAAATATTATAATCATAAAACCTATTTATCACAATCCTGGCAATTATATGCAGAAGCAGCTGTTTTCTCATTGGAAAAAGTATACAACATGAGTCCAACATTCAGAGCTGAAAAATCAAAAACATCCAGACACTTGTCAGAGTTTTGGATGGCAGAAATGGAAGCAGCCTGGTTTGATCTTGATAAAGTAACTGAATTTGCAAAACAGGAAATAAAATATTGTGTAAAAAAAATTGCAGAAGAATGTAAAGAAGAATTAGAATTTCTTGAAAGAGACCCTAAAAAACTAATAGCAATCGCAAACAAAAAATGGCCAACAATAAAATATAGGGAAGCATTGAAAGTATTAAAGCAAAAAGCAAAAGTAAATGTTTCATTTGGAAAAGATTTGAGAACAATTGAGGAAGATAAATTAATGGAGCATTTTGATACTCCAATTGTTGTAACACATTATCCAAAAGAAATTATGGCTTTCTACAAACCATCTGACCCAAAAAAATCTGATGAGGCATTATGTTTTGATATGCTTGCACCTGAAGGTTATGGTGAAATTATAGGGGGAAGCCAGAGAAGCACTGATATTAAAGAAATGGAAAAAGCCTTAAAAAATCAAGGAGAAGATATAAAAAATTATGATTGGTATTTTGACCTAAGAAAATATGGTTCAGTTCCTCATGCTGGTTATGGTGTTGGGATAGAAAGAGTTGTTGCATGGATCTGTGGAACAGAAAACATAAAAGATACAATTCCTTTCCCAAGAACTATGCTAAGATGGAAACCTTAGATTGTTTTTTCTTCTTCTAAAATTTTAAAAACATCTTGTTTTACTCTTTTCTCAAAATCCGTATTTGTTTCTCCTTCATTTTTTTCTGCAGAAAGTATGTTGATAAGCTTCTTTGTCAATTCCTTCTCTTTGTTAATATTCATATTCTCAATCTTTATCTGGCCAACATGTTCATTGATAAGACTTGATTCAAGTTCATCAATAGATTCTTTTTGAAGCTTTACTTCCTTAAATTCTTTTGATGCAAGCTTGTTTGTGTTCTTCATCACAAAATAAGCTGATTTTTCATAAATCTTGTCAAAAATCTCTTTAAAATTAATATCAGAAGGTTTTCCTGTCTCCAAAACACCATCCAATCTTAATGTAACAAGAGTGTTTTTGAGGTCTTTGCCTTTTATTTTTTCAAATATCTCTTCTCTCACTCTTTCAGGTGTTTTGTTCTCGCAACCAATATCAATATGAAAGGTATCAACAATTTTTATTGGCTCAAATCTTATATCACCACTATCATAAATATAAAATCCTCCTGTCCCCAAATCCTCTATTTCCTTAAAGCTGTTTGGGAATAATGGACCAGGGTAAACTATCAATCCATAACCTTCTTGTTTTCTTTCCATAACTGTATGCACATGTCCACCTGCATAATAATCAAAACCTTTTGGAAGGAATGAAAGAGGATTTGACACAATTACATCTAATTCAGATGGCTTGAATTCTGTTATTGCTGAATGAAATATAAATATCTTAAATCCCTTTTTGTTTTCAAGACTTTCTTTGTTGAGTTGTTCATAACTGCTTTTCTCTAATGCCCCTCTTCTCCCAAGCATTCCTGTTATTTTTGCTCCTGTTTTATTATCTAATGTAAATTTCAGATTTAGTTTGTTGTTGATAATCTCTCCTTTGACAACATTAATCATTAATCCTGCATTTTCCAACACATCAAGCATTGTTTTTCCACTTGGTGAGAAATCATGACTTCCTGGAACAACATAAACTTGTATTCCTTCATCTTTTAGTTGCTTTAATTTCTTTGTTGCGATATTCAGACTATCAAAAGAAGGAAAAGATGTGTTAAAGAGATCTCCTGCTATAATAACAAAATCAACATTTTCTTTAATGCATTTATCAACTGCTACCATAAATGCTTTTATGCTCAAAGAGTGAAGTTTTGGGTCTCTCCAGCTTCCTAAATGACAGTCTGCCATATGTGCAAATTTCATTCTAGTTTAACACCTGTAAAATCATTTTTCATCTCTTTTTTAGAATCATGTTTAATAAAATCTTCAAATAATGGTATTTTCACAGGGATTGCGAATTTTGTAAAATTGCTTGTGATTATTGCCTCTCCTGTATCTAATGAAGCTATGTTTCTGTTGTCTGAAGAAAGGTCTTGTGAAGCAGATTCAATTATTGCCTGTCTTTCAGGAGCCATCTCAACCCCAAGTATTATCTTTGTGTTTATGTTTGCAAGTATCTCTCTTGGTATTAGTGATGGAAGCTGTGTTATTGCTGTTAATCCGACTCTGAATTTTCTTCCTTCTCTTGCAATTGTTTCGAATATATTTGAGCCACTTTCCAAAACTTTTTTCCCCAACACTCTTGGAGCTTCTTCAAGCACTATTGATATAACTGGTTTGTCTTTTAGCTCTCCTTTTGCTTTATAATTTTTATATCTTCCAAGAATATTTGTTGAGATAAGACTTCCAATAAGGAGTTCTGCTTGACCTGAAAAACTTGATGTGTCAATTATAACAACCTTAGAATCCTCTAATTCTCCAACAACATCTTTTAATGTTGATTCACCTGCCTGGGTATCAAAAACACCTTTGCAGGAAATTTTTCCTTCAACAGAATCAATATTTAATAATGAACTTAATTTTCTCTTAAGAACTGCCAATGTTGATTCAAAAAAATCTCCTTTAACCTCTTTTTCTGTTACAACTGCCTCAATCCATTCTTCTCTATATCTTTTATAATAAGCAATCATTGCGTCTTTCTGGGCATCTGTAAGATAAAAAACCCCATCAAAATGATGAGGTTTAAAGGATTTAAGATTAATTTTTAGGGTTTTTGCTCCTGTTGGTGGGTTTTCTGTTGTGTAATAAACTACTTTATTTTTATCTGGATGATCTTTTAACCCTATTTTATTTCTTCCATAATATTCATCATGTGGATCTAAAACCAATATTCCACAATAATCCTTGCCAACTGAATCCCAAAGCATGCAGCTTGTCAGATTACTCTTACCTCTTCCTGTTGTGGCAGGTATCAGAATATGATGAGAGAATGCCTTTTCCCCATCAAGAAATATATCAACATCAAGAAATTTAGATCCTGATCTTAATTTTCCAACAAACAATGGATTTTTTGGTTTTGATAAAAATTTAAGATCTTGTTTTGTTACTTCTCTAACTTCTGAAAACACTTTTGGAAGTGTTTTTGTAAGTTTTACGCTATCCCCTTGCAAGGTTATCATTGGTTTGAGCAAAGCAAGGTTATAATTCCTCAACTCTTTATCAAGAAACTCAAGATCTGTGTTCTCTTCTAATTTTAGTCCAGAAATAAGCTCAAGATTTTGCTGAGAAAGCTGGCTTCCATATATTAAATCATAAACCTGAAGAATCATCTTATTTTTATCTTCTGTAACAAGCAACTCTCCAAGTTCTATATTTTCATCAGATTTCTGCCTAATAATTATCTTTCCAAACTCCCCACTTAGTATCTGCCCTTTCATAGGATTAAAGAAAAAAAACTTTTTTTATAAAATTTTGTTTATTTTTAAAGAAAAACTGAAGTGGTTTTTCTTTCTTCTCTTTTTTTGCTATTGTTGCTATACCTTTGTGTTCCAGCATTGCTTTGACAAATCTGTTCCTAGTTCTTGTGGTCATTATAGTATCAATAAGTGCTTTTGCAAATTTTTCAGGTCTTGTTAAAGAAGAATGTTTTAATATTTCTGTTAAATCTTTTTCAAATCTTTCTTTGCTCAACACCCTCTTAACTTCTTCTTGTTTTAATATATATGAAAGGAAATCTTCTCTTGTGTTCATTTTCATTGTTTTATTTTTTCCTTTGTCTTCGATTATTCTTGCAAGCTCTTTTGGATTTGAGACCCCTAAGAATTTAACAAGCTGAAGTGTTCTTATTATCTCATTTCTGTAGTTTTGCTTGTTTAAGTTAAGGAAAACATCTGTTAGAATATCATCAAAAAGTCTTATGTTTATTCCCTTTAATTTCTTAAAATCCTCAAGTTTTGCTGTTGCACCCAAAACAAGTGCTTTTTCATAACCCTTATCAGCATGTATATGTTTTTTAATAATACTTTTTACCTTGTTCACAACAAGCTTGTTCTCAAATTTCTCAAGATACTGCTTAGGGCTTAAATTATCTACAGAACTTATTGAACAATATGTTTCAAAATGCACTATTTTTTCTGCTTTTCCATCTTTAAGCTTTATTGCGAGAATGTCTATTTCCTTGTTTTTTGCAACCTTTATACTGTTAATTGTAAAGAAGCCTTTCTTATTTAGCCACCAATTAACAATTTCTTTTTCTGGATTCATTTCCCCCATTAATTACTATTGGTTAGGGATATATAAAGGTTACGAAATTTTTTGAAAAAAATTTCGAACATAGAAAAAATTTTATATTTGCTTGAAAAGCAAAGCTTTTCAGCACACCAGAAATGCAAAGCATTTCTTAGTGTTTTCGTATGTTATGGAATTTTGTAAGTTATGCTTTTACTTCTAATTTCTTTATTTTTTCTATCTCTTTTTTAGAAACAGCACACCCGTTTAGCTTCATTCCCCACAACAAACCATCCAAAAGTTGTTTTTTGTTTGATTTGTATAAATACTTATCAAGCAACCCAAGTTTGAATGCTATTGTTACAATCTCTACTGACCTTATAACCTTAACATTTTTTGTGTATTCTTTGAATCTTCCTAAATTATTGTTATCTATTCTTATTTCTGTATGAAGCTTGTTTCTGAAAATCCTTTCAACATTTTTTGGTTCTTCAATAAGCATTCTTGTTGTTCTTTCATCAATTGCCAAGGTATTTGAATTAAGTAGTATTGCTGTTGCTAATGCCTCCATTTCAGCAAGATGAACCAGTTTTATTGGGTGATTATGGGCCATGAATGAATTATTTGCAAGATTCAACAAATGATTTGCAAGATTGTTGATTTTATTGCTTGAAACAACTTTTAATGTTCTTTCCCTTATAAGCTTCAAAACTCTCAATGCCTCAAATTCATACGCTTTTGTTGAAAGTGGTTTGTTTACAAGCTCCCTCTCAACACCAGAAGTAATGTAAAATTCTCCATTAAATTGTTTTTTAAGAGCTGGCAGTATATTAAGCAGATTATTTATTGCAAGGCTTATTATTGGTCCTGTGTCAAAAATAATTGATTTCATTGTATCCCAAAAAGATTTTTTGCAAACCTTAATCTCTCTTTAACATCTGTTCTTTTTTGTTCTGTATCAATAAGTTTTGTCTTTCCTGTATAACTCATCAACTCCCATTGTGAAACTCCAAGAACATCAGCTGCTTGTGCCATTGATATGCCATGTTCATACAATTTTGTGCCCTTTTTTATCTGTGCCTGTTCAACAACCTCTTGTATATACATCTCTAGTTTTATATCAGCAGAAGAAAGTTGTTTGAAAATCTCTTTTATTTTGTTTTTATATCCAGAAAAATCATCTTTTTTGAGGCTGTTCATTGCACTTATAAGCATTGCTTCTATTTTTGTGTCAATAAACCCTGTTCTTTCTATGATTTTTGAGAGTGAATAAATAAGAATAGCCATTGATGATGAATCCTTGTCCTGAAAAATAGATGCATTGTGAATTGTGTGGTCACTTAATTCTTTTAATTCAATAAGGTCTTTTTCTTCTCTCTCTTTAAGAATGTCCAGTGCCCTTATCAGCACCTTAAGAATATCTTTTTTCACAGTTTCTATCATGAGTTTTTCTTTGATTTTTGATTATATAAATGTTTTGGGTAATTTTTATGACTCTATAATAAGTTCATAAAGCGAAAACTATAAATACTATCTGGTTTCTAAAATAATTGGAAAAAGGTGGATTTGATGGCAGGATTTTTCAAGAATCTTTTAAACAAGTTTTTCAAAAATATTTTCAAAAAAAAGA
>JABMPP010000099.1 GCA_013202955.1 Candidatus Woesearchaeota archaeon
AAATTTAACTGATATTTCTTAAATCCTCTATTTTGTTTATATGTATCTCCTTCTCAGAGCTTAAGTGTCCTTTCAGAAGCTCATTCTTTGTTAATTTGGGAAATATTTCCATTTCAAGACTGGTTCCAGAATAATCAAATATCTCAGGCTCTGCAACAAACATTGATGAAAACCCAACATAAATATCACTCCTCTTTGGCTTTTGTATGAATTCCAACACACTGTTTCCTTCCATCTTGACAATTCCTTTCTTACTTGGCTCAGGAGATGTTGTAAGCATCAGGGTTGCCACACTATTCAGCTTGATATGATCTTCCCATAATTTTTCTATATTAATAGATTTAAATATTATATCTCCATAAACAACAAGGAATGTTTTGGTTATCTTTCCTCTTAAAAGCTTTAATGAATCAGCTGTTCCTCTTGAGTTATTCTCTTCAATATAACTAATTTTCACTCCATAACTTGTTCCGTCTCCAACAACCTCAAAAACCCTGCTCAGCATCTCTCTTTCCCCAACCAAAAATATTTCCTTGAACCCATTCTGGTGCAATTTCTTCAAACCAAGATCTATTGGTCTTGTTTTTCCAACTTTAGCTGTTAATTTATATTCATCTTTTGTTAATTTTAGTTTTTTTGAGGATCCACCAGCCAATATAACAGCTGTTTTATTGTCCCCAAGAGAATTCCTGACAAGGTGCTCTATTGCCTGGCTCCTATTTCTTATATAAATATAATCTATTATGGTGTCAATATCACCAAGAGTTTTCTCATCTATTGTTATGCTTATTTTTTTCTTCATACAAAATAGAAATATTAACTAATTTATAAACCTATCGGACAAAGTAGGATAAAGGTAAGATATTTAAACCAAGATTTATCCCCCCTTTATGAGGTATTAATATGAACATTGCTATTATTGGACCAGGATATGTTGGATTGACTGCGGGTGCATGCTTATCTAACCTAGGCCACACTGTTGTTTGTGTAGGAAGAGACAAAAGAAAGATTGAAAAGCTAAAACAAGGAGTTATGCCTATATTTGAGCCTGGACTGGAAGAACTTGTAAAAAGAAACATCAAAGAGAAAAGATTATTCTTTACAATTGACGCAGAAAAAGCAATAAAAAACTCCAAAGTTATATTTATAGCAGTTGGAACTCCTTCACAAAAAGACGGCTCTGTTGACATGTCATATGTAAAAAAGATTGCTGAGACAATAGGAAAATACATAGATGATTACAAGGTTATTGTTGACAAAAGCACTGTTCCTGTTGGAACAGCAGAAATGGTTGCTGATATAATAAAAAAGAATCAGAAAAAGAAGGTTGATTTTGATGTTGTTTCTAATCCAGAGTTCCTAAGGGAAGGATTTGCAATAAAGGATTTTATGGTTCCTGACAGAATAGTTATAGGAGCTAATAATGAAAAATCAAAAAAAGTGATGATTTCAATATATAAGGGAATTGAGAGAACAGGAAAACCCATAATGATAACAGACATCAAAAGCGCTGAGATGATAAAATATGCAAGCAACGCATTCTTAGCTACTAAAATATCTTTTATCAATGAGATTTCAAGATTGTGCGAAAAAGTGGGAGCAGATGTAAAAGGAGTTGCAAAAGGAATAGGTCTTGACACAAGAATAGGCCCAAGATTTCTTCAGGCAGGACTTGGATATGGTGGAAGCTGTTTTCCAAAAGATGTCAAAGCAATTGTTCACACAGCAAAAGATAATGGTGTTAAGCTAAAAATACTTGATATGGTTGAAGAAGTGAACAAAGAGCAGAGATATATTTTAATTGATAAAATAAAATCAAAGTTCAAGAATCTAAAGAATAAAACAATAGCAGTGTGGGGACTCTCATTCAAGCCAAACACAGATGATATGAGAGAAGCACCTTCAATAACAATAATAAATGAATTGCAGAAAGCAGGAGCAAACATAAAAGCTTTTGATCCTATTGCTGTTGAAACAAGCAAAAAGAAGATTAAAGATTTCTATTTTGCTGAATCACTTTATGATGCAGCAAAAGATGCAGATGCTGTTGTGCTTGTTACAGAATGGGATGAATTCAGATCACCAGACTTCAAAAAGTTAAAATCCATAATGAAACAAAGTATTATTTTTGATGGTAGAAATATATATGAACCAGAGGAGGTAAGGAAGAGGGGCTTTGAGTATATTGGGATTGGAAGAAATTAAAGAATATCACAAAAATTTATATACTCGGTATTTATTCTTAAGGGCTATGAAAATAAGTATTTTTGG
>JABMPP010000100.1 GCA_013202955.1 Candidatus Woesearchaeota archaeon
AATCCTGCATCTTTCACCCATTTTCTTTGCGCGTCTCTGTCTGCTTCAATTTTTAAAATGTTTTTGTTCCCAAAATAAGGTACTTTCATTTTTTTAACATTATCATTCCCAACATATTCAATAAAAGAGGCATGAGGAATAATAACTGCATTTTTTTCAATTAGTTCTTTTTCCAGCCCCATAAAATTCCTATAATTATCAATAGTTATTATCTCGTCTGCAACATTAAACATTTTGTAAGTCTTTTCTCTATCTTTAATGCAAACTAATATAGTTTTAAATCCTTCCTGCTTAGCTCCTTTTAGAATTTGCAGCGCGGAATGACTTCCCAATGTAGCAATTTTAATTGACGCCATGATACACTAAAGTGGTTATCATATTTAAATTTTACTGCATAAGCCCTGAGAACATGTTTCCAAGCATTGCCTTGAACACTAAATAAGATAAAACTGACACAATGGCGTAGATTGGAATATATTTTATTCCTTGTCTTATGTTTCCCCTTCTAATTATAGAGATTATCATGCTTGAGAATGTTGAGATAACTACAAGAGCAGCTATAGAGAATGTTTTGAAAGTATCTGGATTTATTTTAATATCAGTCAAGTTAATAGGCATGTTACTGACTGCTCCAACAGTGCCAGTTAAGGAGCCAGCTATTGACCTTAGCACCATTAATAAATTAAATGATAACCCAAATAATGCAGGAGCAATAAACAGCACAATAACAGTCATAAATATTACATAGGTTGTGTTTGTGGCTGACATCTCTTGTTTCAATATTTTTGTTTCCCTAAGATTGGATTCTATTCTTTCTATTAAATCCGCTATCTCAGATCCTCCTTTCATCCCTTCAATTATAAGGTTAAATGCTCTTTTTACCATAGGTGAATCATATTTATTTGTGAATTCTTTCAAAGCCTCTTCAACATCATAACCAGACATAACTTTTTTTGCGACTAACTCCATTTCTTCTGCTAATGTTCCATATCTGGGTCTTATTGAACTCCATAATGCTTTATCAAATGACATTCCACCTTTAAGATTCTCTGATAAATATCTAAGAAACTCTGGCAATATATCTTCCATCTTTTTCGTCCGATTAAATATCTTAAGCTCTAAATACTGATAAACCACCATGATTATCATAAAAACAATTGAGAGCTGTATCCCAACCCAACTTAAAAAAGTAAGCACAATAAACCAGAAAGAATTCATGTTCTGCTGGAGCCAGGGATATAAAAGATAAATATAAACAAAATATGTTAAAACAAGACTTATATAAAAAAGTGCACCGAAGAATTTGTAAGGAACCTCATCCATCCCAACCTTCATAAGATACTCTCTTATGTTTGGTCTCATCTTTTTTGGAATAAAGGCTTTTCCAAACTCCTCTAAAAAAATAATCTGTAGTTTCATAGGTTCACCGCAGGTCTTATTGACCTAAACAGGCTCAAAAACAACATCTGTATAAAAATCAGTCCACCTACTGCAAGCACTATAAAAAGAAACGAAAGCTCTAGCGCTAAAAAAGCAGCAACAACAACTAACATTGTCATTCCAAGTGAAGGTATTATGATTGCGAGTATCATATAAAGCATCATATATGCGTTGAGTTTTTTCCCATAATCCTTTATCTCAATAAGTTGCTCGCTGTTTATATGCTCAATTATTGATTTTAATGGTCCTCCAATATCAACACCTGTTTTAATTGAGGTTACAAGCTCAGAGAGAATCATCTTGAATTTTTCCGATGCATTGTATTCTCTTGCCTCATCCAGTGCTTCTTCTATTGGCTTTCCTATTGATATTTCATCAACTATCTCTTTAAAGTATTTTGCACTTACACCATAACTTTTTGATGCATCTATAAGGGCGTTAAACAATGGAGTTCCTGACTCAAGCTTTACAAGAAGATATCTTCCTGCAAACAAAACCTCCATATCTATTTCTCTAGCTCTTTTTCTTATTGTGACTTTTGGATACTGCATCATAAACCAAAAAGAGCCAAAAAACATGAATGGAAAAATAATTAGGAGATAAGCCAAATTAAAGCCTGATTTTCCAAGAGAAAAAAATAAAAGAGACATAAAAGCAAGTGAAAGATATAATGAAGAAATAAAGGTTTTTCTTACAAACTCCGGTGCCCTATCTTTCATATGAGCTTTTTTAAGATCTGATTTTATAGTGGGAAATATCTTCTCAACAGTGTACTGAATAAAGCCCACATTAATCACCACTCCACTTCTTCACATAATATTTTCTAACGACCTCTCCAAGTTTATCAACATCTATTATATTTTGTTTCACTATCCATTTCAGCATTTCTACTTTTTCTTTTAGGTCGTCCTGTATTTGTTTTTTTGTTAATCCTGTGTAGAGTTTTAATGTTTCTGTGACTTGTATTGGTTCATTTACTTCCTTAAACTCATCTTTCACCATATCCAGTTGCATAAGCATGTTTGTGCTGGAATCTGGCATTATCTCGGCTATCTGTAGTGTTCTTCTTAATCCAGTTCTTCTGTTTCTGTTCTGAACAACAATTAAGGATAATGCTGGAAGAACCTGTTTTGGAACATCAATTGGTGGATTTACAAGTCTTTGGATTGTCTCCTCAACATTGTTTGCGTGCAATGTGGCATATACGCTATGGCCTGTATGCATTGCCTCAAATAAAACTTCAGCTTCTCTTTTTCTTCTTATTTCTCCCATAATTATCCTGTCAGGTCTCATTCTCAATGAATTAACAACAAGGTCAAGCATTGTTATTTCGCCTTTGCCTTCAGGATTAGGCAATCTTGTCTCCATAGGCACCCAATGAAGATCCTTTGGGAGTATAAGCTCTCTTGTGTCTTCAATAGACACCACTCTTTGATTAAAAGGCAGGAAGCTTGAGATAACATTTAGCATAGATGTTTTTCCAGAACCTGTTCCGCCTGATATAAGGATCGAGAGTTCGTTCTGCATTGCAAGCCATATAAATGCAGCAGCTTCATAAGAGATTGTTTTGCTGTTGATGAAATCTGTTATTGTCCATGGCTTTTCAGCGAACTTTCTTATTGTTATTGTGTTTCCTTTTGTAGAAATCGGATAAAGAGTTGAATTTACTCTGTCTCCTGTTAATAAATGTGCGTCCAATAATGGTTTTAATAATGTGATCTCTTTCCCAACATCTCTTCCAATCATTGTTGCATAATGTCTTATTCTGGACTCATCTGGAATTATAACATTTGTTTTCAGCCAGCCGTATTTCTTGTGATATATCCAAATAGGTTCTTTTGATGTGTTAACAACAATCTCTTCAAGATTTGAATCTTTAAGAAGAATCTCAATATCACCTAATCCAATATTCTGTCTTATAATCTGGTTCATCAACAGATCAGTTGTTTTTTTGTCTGTGTGTGGGAAATATTTTTTTATCAACCCAAGAATTTCTTTCTTGAATCTTGTTTTTATTGCTTCAATGCCTTCTGAGTCAGTCATCTCGATTTCGCCAATGCTGACTTTTGAGATGAACTCCTCTCTAATTTTTTGAAGTATTAAGTTGGTTGTTGGTGTTATATTCTTGATTGATATGTTGTAATAAGCAAATCCAGAAACGCTTCTATAAATATCTACATTTACAATCATATCATAAACATTCAGTTTATATGAATCCAACATTGTTTCTTCTTTTTCAGCCATTTTAAACAGGTTTTACATAATCCAAGTTAATATTTGAAAGACTTTTTTCTGTTGTTGAGAGTTTTTCTCTGAAATTATTTATGTCTTTATGCTCTACAACTGGTTTTTGTATGGTGTGAGCCTTTCCATGTATTAAATTAAGGTATGATGAGTATTTTTTGTAAATAAAATCAAACAATTGTTTGTCTTCATTTGATTTTTCTAATAAGGTGTGATATAATGCATGGATTTTATTTAATAGGTTTGAAAGATCTCCAAGATTATCTTTTCTTGAATATTCTTCTGCTTTTTTGATCATCTCAAGCATCTCAAATTTCTTATGCATATCTATAACTTCTTCAATTATCTTTGTTTTTGTTTGCAGGAAACCTATTGGCATGTTGTTGTACAGATCAATTAAATGATCATAGCTTGCTTCCCACAAGTCAAACTCTCTACTCTCAATATGCTGGTGCATTCTTATCAAAATTTGGAGCATTTCATCATATTTCTTTGCAATTGCGCTTTCTGATCTGTCCAAAAGCATTGCATCTGTTCCTCTTAATATATTTTTATAATGTGTAAGCAACCCTTCCCTTAATTCGGTTTTTTTCTTCAGGAATCCAGATGGAAGTTGGTTATAAATGCTGATAATCTCTTCATATTCTGCAAACGCAAGATCATAATCAGCTTTAGCTACATAATCTTTCATAGATTTTATCATCCTCAATATCTTAACATGCTTTTCATCAAACTCTCTTGAAGAAATAGTGTCAAGACTCTTTGCTATTTTTTCAGACATCTTTAATATGCTGTTCTGTAGCTCGCTTTTCTGAACAAGGAATCCTTCAGGTATGCTCTTGAATATTGTCTCAATTTTATCATAAATAATGTTTGCGCCTGCAATGTCTTTTTTTGAGATATAATCAGGAATTGTTTTTAATAATTCATTTATCTCCTTTGAT
>JABMPP010000101.1 GCA_013202955.1 Candidatus Woesearchaeota archaeon
GCATTAAGATTAGCTCTTCATGAAGTGGAAGGAACATATGGTATAATGGCATTTCATTTAAATGAAGACAAGATTGTTGCTGCCAGAAATGGTTCTCCTATTGTTTTGGGTATTGGGAAAAATGAATTTTTTGTTGCAAGTGATGCCTCTTCAATAATTGAACACACAAAAGATGTTGTTTATCTCGACGATGGAGAGATCCTTGAAGTAAACAAAAAAAATTATTCAATTAAAAACCTAAAAAACTCACATATTGATAAAAAGGTTGAAAGATTGAACATGAAACTTGAACAAATGCAAAAAAATAATTTCAAGCATTTTATGCTCAAGGAAATATTTGATCAGCCAGATGTCATAAAAGATACAATGAGGGGAAGAATACAAAAAGAAGGAGCCATAACAAAGTTTGATGGCCTGTCAGATAATTTTACAGATAATGTTTCAAGAATAATCATAACAGCATGTGGAACATCATGGCACGCTTCATTGATTGGTGAATACCTTATAGAGGATTCCTCAAGAATTCCTGTTGAGGTTGAATATGCATCTGAATTTAGATATAGAAATCCTGTTCTTGGTAAAAATGACCTGGTTATTGTAATAAGCCAGTCAGGAGAGACAGCAGACACATTAGCAGCTCTTAAAGAGGCAAAGAAACATGGAGCAAAAACAATGGGTATTATAAATGTTGTTGGAAGCACAATAGCCAGAGAAGCAGGCAGAGGAATTTATATTCATGCAGGTCATGAGGTTGGGGTTGCAAGCACAAAAGCATTTACCTCTCAAATAACCGCTCTTTTACTCTTAAATCTATTTTTGGGAAGAAGAAATAAAAATATATCTGCTGAAAATGGAGAGAGGCTGATTGATGGTTTAGAAAAAATACCTGAACAAGTGGAAAAGATTCTGAAGAACAGTGATAAAATAAAAGAAATAGCAAAAAAATATTATAAAAAAAATAATTTCCTTTATTTAGGAAGGGGGATAAACTTCCCAGTAGCTCTTGAAGGTGCTTTAAAGCTTAAGGAGATATCTTATATTCATGCAGAGGGATATCCAGCAGCTGAGATGAAGCATGGTCCAATAGCTTTGATTGATGATAATATGCCTGTTGTTTTTATTGCCAATAAAGGACCAGGATATAGAAAGATAATGAGTAATATGGAAGAAGTAAAAGCAAGAAATGGAAGAATAATTGCAGTAGCTACTGAAGATGACAAAGAGATAACAGAGGTTGCAGATGATGTTATATTTGTTCCAAAAACTTTAAATGAGTTAACACCTTTACTAAACACAATCCCTCTACAACTATTGGCTTATTATATTGCTGATATGAGGGGGTGTGATATTGATAAACCAAGAAACCTAGCAAAGAGTGTGACAGTAGAATGAAAATAAGAGAAGCAACAGAACAAGATGCTGAACCAATAGGAAAGATCTTGATGGAATCCTATAAAATTGATTCAATACAAGAAGGAATAGATGTTTTTATGAAAGAAAGAGAAAAATTCAATTACCTTGTTGCAGAAGATGATAATGTTATTGGTCTTGTTACATGGTTACAACATGGTTTGCCAAAACACGGGTTAGCAGAGCTGGACAGAATAGCTGTTTTGCCTGATTTGAGAGGCAAAGGTGTTGGCAAACAACTCTTTAATACTATGCTCGAAAAAATAAAAGAATATTATGAGAAGAATGACTCAAAATTAAGAAAGCTATATCTTATGACTCATAAATCAAACATAAATGCTCAAGAGTTCTACAAGAAATTGGGATTCAAATATGAAGCAACTTTAGAGAATCATTTCCACCCAGGAGAACACGAATATATTATGAGTATCTTCATGTAAGAATTAGGCACCAGAAACTCTTATCCAGTTTCAACATTACTTAACACTTCTCCATTCATTGTGTGCTCAAAAAGAGAGTTTGCGTCATCAAAATACCATTTCATTGCTATGTCTGCTTTTGTTTTTCCTATTTTGCTTGTTGTTGAGCAATTAGTCTGAATTTCAGTAGTATTAGTCATATTGATTATTACTGAACGTCCATTACTTAAATGTAAACCGCTATTACTATTATAACAACTGTCCCATGGATTTGTACTAGGACATCCACTCCCATTAGCAAAAAGAACCACACAATCAATTAAATCTCCTGTCATAGTTAAAGATGTTAATATTATTCCTTTTCCCATTCCATTCTCAAGCTCTAAAAAAACTTGATTATTATCAAACACTATATGGTTTTTGCAATATAACCCCATCTGCAGCGAACATTTTTCAGGAAGAAGAATCGTTGGATTCAACACACCAAAATAAGCTAATGCACCTATTACAACAAGCACAACAAGAATAGCCCAACCATAGGTCATTAAGAATTCCAATGCTGCTTGAGATTTTTTATTACTCATTTTACCTCTTTTAATTAACAAATACCTCTTTATACATATATAAATTTTGTGTTTTTTAAAAACTCTTGAATTTTCTCTCAAATAATATTATAAACACATTATTTGGGATTTTTACCCCTGCATCAACAAACACATTTGCAAGTTTAAATCCAGTGTCTTCTTCATCATCCTCTGGCTTGAAATTTAATATCTTCTTTATTGTTTCACTGCACAAAAACCCTTCATTAATACCTAAAACAACATCTCTTTTTCTGCTTGTTATTCCATCTTTAACATCTAAAACAAGCTTTTTCTGCTTAAACTTCCCATTATTTTCATTAAATCCGTGCTTATGTAGTTCCCATTTTATTAAATAATCAATAATTTCTCTGAAACTGGTTTTTGAGATATTTTTTTTCTTTGTAAAATCATCAAAACTCACATCTCTTGTTTTTTCTGGCTTGTGGATTCTTCCTAAATATCCAACAATCTTCTGTCTTGTGCCATTTTTAGTCCATTTATTCTTAACTTTATATGCATACTCAAATTTTTTTATCTTTTTTGTTCTAATAAACATAAAAATTATACATAAACTCTAATATAATAAATTTTTCTTCAGAAGCATAAAGTTTATTAAATAAAATCCCATTTCATGTTAAATAATGTTATCTGAAAGGGTTAGGATATTACAAGAGCAGGATTGATAAGGGGATTTTTGGGATGAAACTCAGCTCATTAGATCTGCATAATCTTATTGAAGAATTTGATAATTTGAAGTTTGCAAAAGTCAGCAAAGTATTTCAACCAAAGAAGAAAGAGTTATTATTTCAACTACATATGAAAGCGGATAAAAAGATATTAAGAATAAATGCTCCTGATTATTTGTTTCTGACAGATTTTAAGGAAGACCAGCCTGAAAAACCTTCTAATTTTTGCATGATCATAAGAAAATACTTTACAAACTCGTTTATCAAAAAAATAGAGCAAAAGGGTTTTGAAAGAGTGGTTGAGATTGTTTTTCAAACAAAACAAGAAGATTTTATTCTGATTGTTGAGTTGTTTAGCAAAGGAAACATTATTTTATGTAAAAAAGATTATGAAATTTTACTGCCCCTGGAAAAACAAATGTGGGGAAATAGAAAAATAACAAAAGGTGAAATTTATAAATTTCCTGAGAAAAAATATAATTTCCTTGAACTAACAAAAAAAGAGATGAAAGATCTTGTTGATGACTCTGATAAAGAAAACATTGTGAAAATATTGGCTATTGAGCTTGGGCTTGGTGGTGAATATGCTGAACAACTTTGTTCAATGGCAGCTGTTGATAAAAACAAGAAAAAACTTGATGAAAAAGAACTCAGCAGTTTATTTAATGCTGCTGTTAAGCTAAGAAAAACTAAGATTAAAGGAGTAAACAAAAAGTTTGATGATTATTTTTCAGGAGAGATAAAAACTAGCCAGGTTGCAAAGAAAACAGATGCCTCAACAAAAAAGTTTGATGCAACTAGGAGAGTGATTGAAACACAAGAAACCCAAATAAAAAAGCTTAAGGAATCAATTGAGGAAGAAACAAAAAAAGGAGAATATATTTATGAGAATTATACAAAGATAAATTCTTTGCTTGAAAAAGTAAAAGAATTAAGAAAAAAATATTCTTGGAAAGAGGTTAAAGATAAAATAAAAGAGATACAAGAAGTAAATGAAAAAGAAGGAAAAATAATTGTTAAGTTATGATTTCTCTAACAACTCAACCCTTTTCTTTAATGCTTCATTCTCTGCTTTGAGCTCTTTTATAGCTTCAACAAGCACTGCAGTCATTTTACTGTAATCCATTGCCATATATCCTTCTTCATTTGTTGATATAAGCTCAGGATACACTTTATTAACTTCTTGTGCAATAAGCCCGATTTGTCTTGATTCTTTTTTATCCTTCCAATCAAAATAAACTCCATTTATGTTATCTATTTTATCAAGAACACCAGACAGCTTAACAATATTTGTTTTAAATCTTAGGTCAGATGGTACAAAAGTACCACTAGCATAAATATCACCATTAACATCTATCTTGTAAGTTGAACTAATTTTTGAATCTCCAACAATAATGCTTCCAGAAGACATAACTGCATAAATATTACCTGTGTTTCCATCAGCCCCCCCAAAACCTCCTAATCCACCACTTCCTGGTTCTAAAAAAATATTTCCACCTACACCACCTTGACATGCTCTGCCACCATCATTACATGTTCCTCCATCTCCTGATGTAATTGATACCCCACCACCATCCCCACCAATAGCATCAACCTTCCCATTTTCTGCTACAACAATAAGACCGTCTGTTCCCCCATTGGCCACTGTTTGAATGTCTAATAATGCTGAAGGACTATCTGTCCCAATTCCAACATTACTCATTACATGAAACTCTCCATTCATCTCAACACTTCTTCCTGATGGGAAATAAAAATTCTGGCCATCATCATTAAATGTTCCACCACCTATTTGTGATGCAGAATGTCCCGGGTTTGGGTAAGCTGTTGTTAAAAAAACACAAGCCAAGACCAGCACAAAGAACATTGTTATTCTTTTCATAATATTTTTCATTTTATAACACCTCAAAACCATCTTTACATTCGGACTTTAAATCCTTTTCTTCTATATTATCACATAATGATACATCTTTTCTGGCAACTGCTTTATTATGCCAATCTTTGTCAATATCCAAAGGGACAATCCCTTCTGTGGTTTCTGTTGCAGATTCTTTAGAAGACATAACTCCAATGTCTGTAAATTTTAACAGAACAACAATAAGGATTATTGTGAAAACAACTCCTGCTATCAAGATAATCTTAATTGGATCACTTCCTTTCTTTTTTTTGCCTTTTACATGAACTATTGCTTCTTCGATTTCTTTAATATCATGTCCAACATCAAGAAGTGCTTTTTTTACAATATTAATATGAATTCCACGAGCAAGCTCTTTCTCTACATATTTAATTAAATCTTTTCTTGCCATTTTTCACCTCTCTTTGAAAAATTTACTTCTTCATTCCTTCTTTTTTTATCTTGATTTGAACAATATTGCCTTCCTTTAACTTTAAAACCCCACAAACAGCTTTAGGGACTGTTACAATAAGGCTTGATCCTGATTTTGATACAAACGCGTCGAAAACTCTGTATTCTTCTTCCATATATAATCTATTTAAATCTAATAATATATAAATATATCTGTTTTAATCTAACTTAGAATAACACCATTATTTAGAAGATAAGTATCTAATCCTTCTATTTGGCTTAGTTTTGTTTTTTTGATAAGAAATTCTCTAAAGTAATTGTCTATCTCAACACCCATGCTCCCCAAACCAGAACTCAGCTTTCCGTAAAGCTTTTTGCCTTCTTTATCTATATCAGTTAGGATTATTGCTTTTTTATTTTTTTGAGCCACATCTTCTATAATTTTGTATAATGGATGTTTGCTAAGAATTATTATATCTGAAACACCAAAAGATTCCAAAGCTTTTTTGTCATTTTTTCCTTCAACAATTATTATCTTGTCAGTTTCCTTTAATCTAGAAATCCAGTCATTAAGCTCTTCCTGGTATTTCATAATCTGTTCTCAAAACAAAAATGTTATAAATAATTTTTTATTCCATTCTCTAATGATTCATTTAAGCACAATTCTGCAACATTATAAAAAAAGAGAAATCCAAGAGGAGATTCTAAAAAATGCTAGAAATAAAGAGGTAGCAGTTAAATTTGGAGACAAAGGATTTGGTAAAAGACCTGATGTTTTGGAATATCCACAAGATGTTCTTGAGTTTGCAAAAAAAGGTGTTACATCTTTTCATGCCTCTGAGGAGTTATGGGAGAATCCATTGAGGTTGTCTCCAGAAATGAAGAGAAAGGAGATGGAAGAATTAAGAACAGGTTGGGATCTTGTGCTTGATATTGATTGTTATGATTTAGAATATTCAAAACAAGCAGCTTATTTGATTATCGAAGTTTTAAAGTTTTATGGCGTGAAAAGCATAAGTTGCAAATTTAGTGGAAACAAAGGGTTTCATGTTGGTGTTCCTTTTGAGACATTTCCTGAGAAAATAGGTGGAAAAGAAATAAAAGAACTGTTTCCAGAGGCCCCAAGACGTATTGCAATCTTAATAAAAGATTTAATTAAAGAACCACTGGGAAAAAGAATAATTGAATATGAAATAAAAAATGGGGTAGATCCCAAAGATGTATTTACAGTAATAGTAAACAAATTAAAAAAAGCTGGTTTATCCATAAAAGAAGAAAACATAATTTACATAAAAGAAGATGAATATGGAATGAAACGTGAACTTCTCAACGTAGAACCTTTTTTAGGTATAGACACGATTCTTATTTCATCAAGACATCTCTGTAGAATGGTATATTCATTCAATGAGAAATCAAAACTTATTTCAGTTCCAATAAATCCTGAAAAGGTATTAGAGTTCAAAAGAGAAAATGCAGAACATCCTGTTGAAGTTTCTAAATACAGATTCCTTGATAGAACAAAGGTTGAAAAAGGAGAAGCAAAAAAACTCATAATACAATCATATGATCACAAGCCAGAAACAGAAGAGAATATTAAGATAGAAAAAAAGGAGTATGAGCTTCCAAACTCTCCTTTGCCTGTTGAGCATTTTCCTCCATGCATGAAACTTGGTTTGAACGGATTATCTGATGGAAGAAAAAGATTCTTGTTTGTGGTCACTAATTTCCTTGTTACTGTTGGTTGGGATTATGACAACATAGATATTCTGTTAAGAGAATGGAATAAAAAAAATGATGATCCATTAAGAGAAACCTATCTTGTTGGACATCTCCGTTATCATAAAAGCAATAAGAAAAAAATATTACCTCCAAATTGCGATAATATGATGTATTATGTTGATATGAGAATATGTAAACCAGATAACCTATGCAGAATGATTAAAAATCCTGTAAGTTATACACGAAGAAAAACACAATACCTTAATGAAGAAAAATCACCTAAAAAAAATCCTCCCAAGCCTAAGTAGATTGCTTCCTTCTTCTATTGCTACCTCAAAATCATTTGACATTCCCATTGAAAGATATTTTAGCCCTAACTCATTATTTATCTGCTTTAATTTTTTAAAACAAATTCTCGATTCTTCAGCTTCTGCAAGAGGAGCAATTGTCATTAACCCATCAACTTTTAGATTTGTTAGTTTTACTAATTTATTATAAAAATCAGAAACTTCTTCAGCATTTATCCCATATTTTGATTCTTCTCCAGAAACATTTACCTCAATAAACACAGGCATTATTTTATTTATCTCAAAAGCTCTTTTGTTTACCTCTTTAGCTATCTTTAATGAATCTATTGTTTGAATAACATCAAATATCTTTACAGCAAGCTTTGCTTTATTGCTCTGCAAATGACCAATCATATGCTTTTCAACATCAGGAAGTTGTTGGAACTTATTGTCTGCTTCCTGCACCCTGTTTTCTCCAATAACTTTTATTCCAGACCCAATAAGCTCTTTTATCTGCTCAACATCAGCATATTTTGTTGCTACTAATAGCTTAATATCTTCATAATTCTTTCCAGCACTCTCGGCTGCTTTCTTTATTCTCTCATTCACTGATTCAACATTCTGTTTTATTGACATAATACTTGCTAAACATGGATTTTTTAAAAGTCTTGCTATGTTTTAGAAAAATATAAATATGCTGTTTCTTATTTTCATGTTAAATTGAAATTAAAACAGTTTTTTGTTATAATATTTGAATTGTTTATTATTTTAAAGCTATATGAATGGTGGGATAATAACACAAATCTTTCTTTAGGAGCTTATCTTCTGGTTATCTTTATATTATTCTGGATATTGAATTATCTTCTTGGAAAATTAACTCTTACAAGACCAATCCAAAGCACAATGATGTTTAAAATTGTTCCTCGGGCTTCATTTACAAAGGAATGGTTTGGAATAATTGTATTAGCAGTTGTTTGTGCAGGATTTTTTCTGTCAAGAGCATTAGTTGGAAGCAAATTCCTGACATATCTTCTTGTACTGATTGGTGCTTTAGCAGCCTACAAGGTTTATGTAAGCAAGAATATTCCAATACACCATGATATAACTCTATGGATAGTTGGCTTTATCTTTGGAATAGCAATAGGAAGCAGATTTACAAGTGGTTGGTTTATCATAACAATATTCGTGCTTGGACATATATTCCTTTATTTCTTATCTGAACCTGGCGAAAGAGAGAAACATTTAAAATAGCCTCTTTCCACCTTATAGAAAATGACACGAATAGCTGTAGTTGACAACTCAAAGCTTAAGGATATGGATAAAAAGAAGCATATCCAGAGCTTGTGTCCTGTAAACAGATCAGGAAGTGAATGTATTAAATTAGGGGATTCAAAGCTTTCGATAGATGAATCCTTATGTATTGGTTGTGGTATATGCGTGAATGCTGCTCCAGATTCAATAAAAATAATTAATCTTCCTGAATCACTTACCAAGGATCCAATTCATCGCTATGGTGAAAACCAATTTTCTCTTTATAATCTTCCAACACCTATTTTTGGTAAGGTTACAGGCATTTTAGGAGTGAATGGAATAGGAAAAACAACTGCAATAAACATTCTGGCAGGTGTTCTTAACCCAAATCTTGGTGATTGGGAAAAAGAAGCAGATCACAAACAGCTTATAGAGTTTTTCAAAGGAACCGAAGCCCAACTTTTTTTTGAAAAAGTTGAAAAAGGAGATATAAAAGTATCTTACAAGCCACAGAATGTTGATATGATCCCAAAAACATCAAAAGGAAAAGTAAGAACCCTTCTGGAAAAAGTAGATGAGAAAAAAGAGCTTGAAAAAATCTCAAAAGAACTAGAGATTGAAAAAATACTTGATAATGATATAAAGAATATTTCTGGAGGAGAGCTCCAAAGAGTTGCAATTGCTGCTACTATTCTAAAAAAAGCAAATGTTTACATCTTTGACGAACCAACATCATATCTTGACATAAAGCAAAGAATAAAAGTAAGCAAATTCATCAGAAATATGGTAAATAATGAAACAGCTGTTCTTGTTGTTGAACACGATCTAATAATTCTTGATTATATGACTGATCTTGTTTACATAATGTATGGTAAAGAATCTGGGTTTGGTGTTGTGAGTCAGCCAAAATCAACAAAAACAGCAATAAATGTTTATTTATCAGGATATCTGAAAGAAGAAAATGTAAGATTCAGAGATCATGAGATAAAATTTGAGGTTCGTCCACCAACATCCTTAAAAAAACAACATTTGCTTACCACATGGCATGACATAAAAAAGAAGTTAGGGAATTTTAATCTTGAAGCAGACAAAGGAGAGCTTCATAAAAATGAGGTTATTGGGGTTCTTGGTGAAAATGGAATAGGAAAAACCAGTTTTGTGAAAATTCTAGCAGGTGTTCTAAAACAGGACAAAGGAAAAATAGAAACAAAAATAGTTGTTTCTTACAAACCACAATATTTAGAGACTTCTAATGAGCTTGTTATGAATATTTTAAAAGAAGCAGTTAAAAATTATGAAACTCAAATCATCAGACCACTGAACATAAAACCATTATTATTGAAAAAGATAACCCAACTTTCTGGAGGAGAGCTCCAACGAGTTTCTATTGCTTTATGTTTATCAAAAGAAGCAGATCTTTATCTTATTGACGAACCTTCTGCTTATCTTGATGCAGAGCAAAGATTGATTGTGTCAAAGATTATAAGAGGTTTTATAGAAGAAAAAAATAAAACTGCACTGATTGTTGACCATGATTTGTTGTTTATGGATTATCTTTCTGAAAAATTGATTGTGTTTGATGGTGAATCAGCAGTTAATGGTGTTGTTAATAATCCCTTGGATATGGAGAAAGGAATGAACAAATTCCTGAACACTCTACAAATAACATTCAGAAGAGATGAAGAATCAAAAAGACCAAGAGCAAACAAACTTGACTCACAGATGGATAAAAAGCAGAAAAGTGAGAATAAACTGTATTATACTTAAGAGCCTGTTCCTACTATTGATATTGAACCAGAATAACTTCCAGCAACTGCATCATTAGGAACATTTATTCTAAATGTTATATCACCGAATGAATCAATCCCTGAATTTAGATTCAGATTCAGATCTTTTGGATTTTTCCCTAAATTAAAAGATACCTCCTCTTCATCTGTGAAGCTTACCTCAATATTCTCAATATTAATAATATTTGACCCAAATATTAAATCAGCTCCAAAAATCTCAACATCTAAATTTACATTTCCCATGTTAATAATTCTTACATTGCTTTCCAAGCTCTGTCCTGGAATAACATCATATGATGCTAAAGAGCCTTCAACATCAAAACCAATAATTGGCATATACTCAAAATACATTGTTGTGTTTGTGTTATCATTTACACTTAAGTAAATAACATAATCTGCTGCTGATTCATAATATTCTATCTCAATAAAACCTTCATATATTTTGTTTCCATTGGTTGTGTTTACATAACTCAACCCAAATACTTCTGACCCAAAAATAGCAGAAACATCTGATATATCATTATTAAAATCCTGTATTGTTGCTCTGATATTGATATTCCTGTTTTCTCCTGGAGAAGGATTTATCTGATTACCTTCAATATTTAAGTAATCATCATCAATTATCTCTGCAGATATTATTGTTATATCACTGCTTGTTATACTTGTTGTGACCTCAATCTCATAAAAACTATCTTCTGTGAATGTCTGAATATAAGAGCTGTTTCTGAATATTGGAGCAGATGAAAAGAAATCATCACTATTATTGTTTGTATCCACAAAACCATCGCTTGTTATTCTTCTTTTCAAGCTAATCCCTTCAATAATATTTGGATGAGGAGTTCCCTCGTAGTCAGAGTCTATACTTGAGGGGTCACCCCAACCAACAGCGTCTACTGTAGTGCCATTATAGATTAAAGCAATTCCAGAATCAGAATTTGACATTGTTATTGTTTCCTCATAATCAGCTTCCACCCATTTTTGATTATCTTTATTTATTGACCATCCTGAATCAGCAACAAGAAAAAACCCATAAGGCCTTATTAATGCATTTTCTATTATAGCATCTGTTGCAGAACTTTCAGTTAAAATCACATAACCAGAAATATTGATGTACTCTTCAGTTGGATTGTAAAGCTCTACTGCTTCTCCTCCTGCTTCAGTGTTTTCTGGATTAAACAACACTTCTGTTATTATTATATTATCCAGGGCATTCACTCCTGAGATAACCAATAAAAACATAATTATTACTTTTTTCATAGGTTTGTTTAATATTTAGTTTTTTAAGTGTATTTCTGAGAAAAAACCAAAGAATTTTCATTGGTTACAAAAATATTTCGAAGCTTATAGAAAATTCAATAGAAAAAAATTAATTTTATCTGATTTTTCCGATAATTAACAAGAATTGTTCCTTACTTATTTGGCAACAATCATAGTGCTTGTTAAATTAACTTCAGGAAGATTTCTTATATTGCTCATTACAAAGCTTCCAAGTTCTTCCGCAGATTCTATCTCAAGCTTGACAATTAAATCCCACTCACCGAACAAGATATTGACCTCTTTTACTTCTTTCATTTCCTTAAGGTCATCATAGATATTTTGTTCAGCTGTTTTCTTTAAAGATACTAATACATATCCAAACATAAAAACACCCCCACAATAAACTAAAATTATTGAAAGTTTTTAAACTTTTCTCACAAATACCAAAAATCCTGTATGAGCAATCATCTGATTCTTTGGTCTTGCTATTCTGCCTTGTATCTTCCATTCTCTTTCCAGAATCTCAACAGTCCTTAGATAAACAAACCCCTTATTCTTTTCAATCTCTTTAACAAAATCTGATACTTGAGGTACAGTAGGAACATAAGCAGCAACAAACCCTCCATTTTTTAATGCTTTAGAAGCAGATTTAACAGCTTTCCACGGTTCTGGCAAATCTAATGTTACCAAATCAACATTCTTTTCATCTATCCCATTGTAAACATCCTTATTTTTTATTTTTATATTCTTTAATCCAAAGGATTCTATGTTTCTTTCCACAACCTTGATATGATCCTTTCTTTTTTCATATGTAACAATCTCTTTTACATGGTGAGCTAGAAAACATGCTAATGCTCCACTGCCTGCACCTGCATCCACAACCTTGCTTTTGTGGTTGATCCCTGTTTCTACAATTATCTGTGCAATATCTTTTAATATCATTATCTGTGCATCTCTTTTTATTTTCTTGTAAGCATCAATAAATGATGACTCTAGAATTGAGAATTCTTTTCCAGTGTTTGTTTTTACTTTTCCTGACTTCTTCTTTAGATCTTTTGCTTTTACAAATCCAAACTGTGTATGAAAATCTTTAGATAAATCCTTTACAAAAAATTCTTTTTCCTGTCCTATTAATACTCTTTTTATTTCCATTTTGAAAGAAAAGCGAGGGGAGGGACTCGAACCCTCGAATAATCGGGATCTACTAGTCATCGCCGAAGCTCATCATCCCAGATTTGCAGCCGATCGCCTTAGCCGCTTGGCCACCCTCGCAATGGTTTCGTCCATTGACACCGAAGTGAGACATGCACTCACTCTGTTCGCTTAGTCTCACGAAGCACTTCATTTTTGCTTCTTCTGTGAAGCTTACAAGAAAGGATAAAATAGATATTAATAAAGGTTTTGTTGTTAATCTTTAGCTTTTCTAGCTTGTGTTAAGTTCTTTTCCAGTTACGAGCAAACGAAATGAGACGAGTTCTGGGAAACTGCGTCCGAAGAGTTTGAGTTGGCGAGCGTTTAAAGAAGTAAAGGGCTGGGCTTAAATAATAAAAAGATTTATAATAAAATAAATTCTTTAATATAAGATATGAGAATAATTATAATGGTATTATTATTTGCTATATTAATTTTAAATAGTGGGTGTAATGAATTGATTGAATCAACCGAAAAAGAAATTATAGTTCTAGAAAAAATTGATAAAGATAAACAAGAAACAAAGAATGAAGAAGTTATTTTAAAATCTGAAAAGAAATTTTTTGATTGGAATGTATTGTTAGTTGGGTGTTCAGGATGTAGTAAGTCTGAAATTGTCAATTTTAGGGATAAGATACTTTTAGCATTGCCTGAAGGGGAATACCAATTTGATGGTTATAGTATGATTGTTGATCATGTTCCAACAAAATTCAATGATTTATCTGAAAATTATGCAATAAATGGAATATACCTTAATCTAACATATGAGGGAAATAACAAATTAAACGAACTAGATTTAAGTGAATATGGAGTGAGAACAGTATATTTTAACAGAATTATTGATAAAAGTATTCAAGCAGAACCAGAAAACGATACTGAGTTGAGATATTGCAAGGAAGAAAGAGAGTGCATTATGGTTGGTACTAATTGTTGTGCAAGTGCTAATTGTGGATATACTGCAATCAACAGAAAATTTCATGATTATTGGGAATCTCAGTTTGATTGTAGTGATATTGCTTGTATTGCAAGTATTTGTATGAAAACATTTAATGTAAGATGTTTAAACCATCAGTGTACTCTTATTGAAGGTTAAGATCTGTAATGGAAATTTAATTGCGAGTCCAGCCCTAATTAATAAACCCTTTTTCTTTTTAACATTAAAGCGAGTCAACTCAAATTGAACTCCAATTACCATTAAGCTTACTTTTTCAGTTTATTCTCGGAAATTTTTCGATTTTTTTAGGACAAGACATATAAAGAGCATTATCTACTATCCTATAGAATTAAATTTGTGGTTCTAATGGAATTTAATTTAACAAAAATAAAATTTAGTAATAATGACTTAAAGAGTGGTATAAAAATTCCTAAAATTCTAACTAAAGAGCTAGCAGAATTCCTTGGTATAATGATTGGTGATGGGCATATCGGGAAATATAAAAATAAATTAGGAAAAAATAGTTATTTACATTACGAAATGAATATATGTGGTAATATTAAAGATAAAAATTATTATAAAACTCATGTGAATAATCTGTTCTTTGAAATTTTTAACACAAAATTTAATTTTTTTACAATAAAAAAGAAGAATGCAATTATTCTCAGAAAGGATTCTAAAGCAATATATTTTTTCTTGAGTAAGATAATTGGGATACCTTCAAGAAAAGATAATGTTTCTATTCCTTCTTGTATTTTGAGAGGAAGTAAAAAAGTAAAATCATATTTTCTTAAAGGTTTTGCAGATGCAGATTTTTGTTTAACTGTTAAATATAAACCTAACAAATATCCTGTTATTCATGGAACTTCTAAATCTAAAACTTTAATAACTCAATCTTCAAAAAATTTTAAATGAACTAGGCATAAAAAATAATTTTCAAACTGAAAATAGCTACTATGAAAAAAGAAATAAAAATTATCTGAGACACAGAGTTTATGTTAATGGATTTTTTAGGGTTGAGAAATTTATGTGTCTGGTTGGTTTTAGTAATGATTTTAAAATAAAAAAGTATGAAAGGCTAATAAGTTCTTAATTTTTGCAAATATTTAAATATATTCATCTAAATCTATGACACAGGGGCCCGTAGCCTAGGCTGGACAAGGCGACAGCCTTCTAAGCTGAGAAGCCCTAATAAGCTTCGCTTAATAGATCGGGGGTTCAAATCCCCCCGGGCCCGCTTTTCTTAGAACTCATATATTTTTAAATCTTCATAAACAGGTCCTTCTGGAGTCAATATGCTCTTTTTTAATCTAAAATCTTTAACCTCAAATTCTTTTTCCTGTATTTTTAAACTCTTTAAGGTTTCTTTAAATTTATTCTTATCAGGAATGAACTTTACTCTTCCTAATGTTATGTGTGGATGAAACTTGTGATCATTAGGGAAATCTTTTAATTTATCATCAACCAATCTTTGTAATTCTTTTATTTTATCACCTGGCTCTAATCCAACCCACACAACTCTTACATAATCCTCATTTGGAAAAACACCTATTTCAGATGTTTTTAGCTTAAACCCCTCAAATTCCACTTCTTTAAGAACATTTTTTACCTTTTCAACCTTATCTTCATGAATCTCCCCAAGAAACTTTAGTGTAAGATGGAAATCCTTAGAAAAAGCTATTTTTGCATCTTCTTCTAATCTTTTCTGCAACCCAACAAAATACTTTTTTAATTCTTCAGGAACCTCAACAGCAATGAATGTTCTCATATCTATAAAGAATTAAAAGCAATATAAAAAAGTATAGAAAAAAAAATTATAAAAAAATAATTTATTTCTTGGCTTTTTCTTCATCACCAAAATCTTCAGTGTCTTCAGCAGATTTCTCTTCTTCTGCTTCTTCAGAAGGTTTTTCTTCAGCTACTTCCTCAGCATCTTCCTGCTTTTCCTCTTCTTTTGCAGGTTCAGCTTCTTCAGCAGTCTCTTCTTCTGATGTTTCTTCTTTTTCAGCTGCATCCTCTTGCTTTTTCTCTGTCTCTTCAGCATCCTCTTGCTTCTCTTCCTCAGCAGCTGGTTCGTCACCAAAGTCTTCAGTATCTTCCTGCACTTCTTCAGTTGCTTCCTCAGCAGGCTCTTCAGTTGTTTCCTCAGCAGCTTCATCCTGTGTCTCTTCAGCAGGAGCTCCTTCACCGACAACATCAGCAAAGCCAACCCTTCTTAAAACTCTGTTCACTTTAACTTTTACAGTCTGTCCTTCTTGTGTGTTTGGTACAAACAAAACAAAACCATCTTTCTTAGCTATTCCGTCTCCTTTTGCACCTACAGCCTCTATCTTAACTTCTAATTCGTCTCCTTCTTTTACAGGCACAAATCCGCCTGATCTAAAACCGTCTCTCATATTACATCTCACCTATTATTTTATTTATTCACCCTAGAATCTTTCTAAAGCGTATCAGCTAGACTTCTCCCATACTTTATAAAGTTAATGGAAAAATTATATGTCTTTTAACCCAGATTCTTCCACATAAAATCCACATTCTCCCTCGGGCAGATTTGGTGAATCCACTAATTTAGCAACCCTGCTTCCTTTTTTCCCTTTTCTTAGATATAATCTAAATGTTGATGCATGGGCAACAATGTGACCACCAATGGCTTGTGTTGGGTCGCCAAAGAAAACATCTGGTTTTGCCATTACCTGGTTTGTGACAAAAACACACAGATTATATTTATCAGCAAGCTTTAATAGAACGTGCATATGTTTGTTCAATTTCTGCTGCCGTTCAGCTAATGTCCCTCTTCCTATAAATTCTGCTCTGAAATGAGCAATAAGAGAGTCAACAACAATCAATTTGACGTTCATTCCCTGTTTTTTTATCAAATCCTCAATTTTTTCTGCTAACAACATTTGATGATCTGAATTAAATGCTCTTGCTACTTTTATGCTTTTCAATATTTTATCAGGATCTAATTTAGCGCCTTTGGCTAACTGTTGTATTCTTTCAGGCCTGAATGTGTTTTCAGTATCAATATAAACAGCAATAGGTTTCTTCTCTTTTTCAAGTAATTGGACATTTACTGATAATATGTGTCCAATCTGTGTTTTTCCTGAACCAAATTCTCCAAATGCTTCTACAATAGCCCCTGTTTCAAATCCACCACCAAGCAATTCATCAAAAGATTTATTCCCAGTTGTTATTTTTTCAACTTTCTCTCTTCTTTTCAACAAATCAGTTCCGGATTCAAAACCCATCTCCAGCGAGCTTCTTGCAGTTGCTATTATTTTTTTTGCTGCAGCTGCTGTAACACCTGCAGAGTCAACCAGATCGCCTGGTGAGGCGACTGCAATAGACATAAGATCAGTATAACCTACATTTCTTAATTTTTCAGAAGTGGCAGCTCCTACTCCTGGTAATGTTTCAATACTCTGTTTTTTCTGTTCCATTATATACACCTCGTATTAGGAAAAAAGGGAAAGATAAAAATCTTTCCTTAAACAACCATTTCTTCCCCAACTTCAACATCAAGGTTTTTTAGCACTAAATGTTCATATGCTTTGTTCAAAACCAGTGATGCTTTTGGCAGGTCATTTACTCTTAATGAGTTTGTTGACTGCCATTCATCGTTTTTGTCCTTATACCTTCTTTGCAGGCTTATTGTTCTAAATTCAGTTGGTTCGCCTGTCTTTGTTTTGCCCTCATTTACCCACACAGCAGCAGATATTGCTCCTGTTGTGAATCTTTTTTCAGGCATTTTTTTTTCTTCAGCCATTTTCATCACCTATCAAAAATTTTTAAAATTATTGGAGATGCTGGAAATCTTTGATTTCCATCACCTATTATAATTTTGATATTATTGTTTTTTTAGTTTTTTAAATGGGTTTCCCGGGATTTCTCGTGGATCTTTCATGATTTCCAAAATAACCCAAAATATTTTTGGAAGAATAATTAAATAAGAAATATTTTCTGAAGATCCTTTGTGTTTTTCCAAAAATTCTCAATTTAATCACCCTTGCTATTCGCTTTTATTTCAATGGGTGAATTAAAGAAAGGATATTATTCTTTAAATAGTCTGTGTGAGAATTTGTCCAGTGTCCAGTGGTCTAAATTTCATCAATAGAAGGAATCTTTTTTTCCTGCTCTTCTTCAACAGCTGGTTCAACAACTGTTTCTTTTTTTTCTTCAATAATAACAGCAGGTGCTTCATTTATGATATCTTCTTTTTCTTCAGCAGCCACTTGCTTTTCTACAGGTGCTTCTTTTACTTCTTCAGCATTTTCTGTTAATCTTTTTATCTCTTCATCAGGGTTTATATCAGTAAAAACCATGTTTGCAATAAACTCTAATCTATCGAACATCTCGTTTTTTGTCACTCTTCCTTTGAATTTAATAATATTTCCCATGAGTTCTGTTTTCATCTCCTCAAATGTTTCAGGAGCATCCTTGTAAGCCATTACTTCATCATGTGTTTTAGTAAGAAGCTTTTGAACCTGGTTTCCAAAGCAAACAACTCTTAGATTATCAGTTCCGTCATCAACAAAAGTATTGATAACATATGATGTTACACTTCCCTCACCCTGTTTTCTCTCAAAAAACCTAGGATCAAATAGCTGTACAACAGTTCCAACAATCTCAACATTATCATCAGTCTCTACAAGATTCTTTATTGTTTTTCTTTTTGGAGCATTACTTATCACATTATCTACTTTTTCCCCAGAAGGATTTATCGCAAAAGTGCTTTTATCATTAAGATGAATCTCTTTTCTTCCATTATTATCTCTGACATAACCATTTGTTATTTTAACAACATCATCTGCGTTCAGATTTTCAATATTGCTTACCTGGTCATTCCAAAGCACAATTCTTATGCTTCCTGTATCATCAGCCATAACAAAAGAACCTACTTTTCCCTGCCTGTTTGCAGTTGTAAATTCTCTTATATCAAACACTTGTTGAACTTTCCCAACAGTCTCTATATTTCTCATTCCGCTAAGTGCCTTGTTTATCTTGATTTTTCCTGTCACACTGTCAAAAAGCTTAACTCCAAGCTCATTTGCAATAATATGAGCAGCACCCTCTTTAGAAATAAGACCAGAAAGCTGATCCATCTTCTTCTTTATCTTGTCATTTATAACTTCTGTTGATAAATTACTTGTTTCCTCTATTTTCTTCAGTATATCCTCAAAAGGCATATTAATCATTAGTAACCCCTAAAACCAGAACCTTATTTTCTTTTTTATATTTTATGGTTTTTAAAAATAGGTTTTAGAAAATGCTAATAGGAGTGGCATCTTTATCTATATAAATCCAAGAGCAAACCCAATTGTTATGTTCCTGAACTTATTCTCACCCTCATCATAATCATAAACAGAAAAAACATCACCAGTTTTAACAGAAAAACTCACAAATCTCTCTTCAGTGCATTTATCATTTGGAATATTGGAGCTATTACCACATCCAACAACCTCCCACTCAACACCATCTTGTTTATACTCTTGTATTTTTGTGTTTATACATCCCATAAACCCATCCACATCAAAACAACTCCAAATTAACTCAGTAGATTGTGTTTTTAGTTTATCATAAATAGATAAATCATAATCCATCTCTGTTGTGAATGAAGGCTTTATCGAATATGTTATGTTGCTCTTGTTTAAAAAAATATTTCTTGTGGCAATTCCTGTTATTTTTGTTTTCCCAACAACAAAATCATAGTTGTTTAATGATATGTTGTATGGGGTTATCCTTAATTGTTCATCCAGGTTATACTCAAAAAATCCAATAAATGAGTTATAAACATCTGGGAAGCATTCATCTGTTGAGTTTTTCCATACTTTTACTCCCATATATTCACCACAACCTTGTTCATAAAAAAAACCGGAATTTTTTCCTAAATCATACACACTCTGTTTAGCAGCAAATTTTGAGGCTAGATCAACATACAATAATACTTTTTCACCTTGATTATAAATATTAAAAAGTTTGAATTGCCTTTCACCTATAACCAAATCATTCCCCTTTTCATCTCTAAACTTGGCTTTTTTTTCACTAACAACAATTAATCCAGAAATTAAGATAACTATGCTTATGAGAACCAATCCAATACTAAATATATGTGCTTTTTTATTCATTTTGTCTGAATACCAGGCGTTCCTCTAAATTCAATAACCTTGAGATTTACTTTAACCTTTTCTTCATAACCTATTGGAACAGGAATGAATAATTCACTTTCTATTAAAGAACCTTCATCACACATTCTATAATCTCTCATCTCTTCTATCTCATTTGAGAATCCTTTTTTTTTGTAAGAAAATGTTTTTTCCTCTTCATCCTTCAAAATATTAAACTCAACCCCACAAAAAAACCCTCTTTGATTATCCCAAAGCATGCTCAGAATCTTTTTTGTTTTCTCCATTAATAATTTGTATGCTTCTGAGTCATCATCCTCAAGATTAGTAAAAACAACCAACTCACCAACAGTCATATTTTCTTTTATATTATCATTATTAATATCAATCTCAACAGGAGATCTTACAAAATTAATCAGTGTTGTTCTAACATTCATGTCACTTCCCTCACTGCTGATTGTTTCTGTTATTCCCCCTTTCACAAACTGGAAAAGTATAGCAAATATAATTATAACAAACACCCATGCACCATATGCATAAAAATCAACTAATATGCTTCCAACTGAACCTTTTTTTCCTTTCATTTTCATCTGTTTTGAATTATCATCATAACATTTAATGTTCCTTCTAATGTTCTATTTCCATCTTTTATAACCACATAAAGCTCCTTTTCTTTTCCCTTAACTCCTCCCAATCCTTTTGTAAATCCTGCTTCCAGTAAAACCTCTTTTTCAATGAAAAAATCTCTGTTATACATTATTTCCTCATTTATACTTCCATTAAAATCTTTTAATGATATTCTTGCTCCAACATCTCTATTTTCTTCACCATAATATATTAGGTTATCAAGATCAGTACTCTTAAACTTATCAAAATCAACCATTCCAGGATACAATCTTCCTGTTACTTCATCAAAATATGAAAAATGATTTCCATAAACCAATCTTTGGAAAAATACTTCTGCCTGAGCATCAAAAACATCTATTTCTGTTTTTATATTTGCACCCAACAACACGACTATTGAAAGAACCACAACTATAAGAAACCCAAGTCTCGGCAGAAACGCAAGCAGGTTAAGTGTGAACATTGCTCTTTTGTTTTTCATTTTTACTCAAAATAATCTTTTATTCCATCAATTATTGATAATGCTGTTTTGTCTTTTTTATTTAGGATATCTTTATCAGCTTGAATATTTCCAAGCTCTAACAACACAGATACTGGTTTTTGAAGAATAATATCTTCTGATGGTATTATTGAAGCACCAGTGATATCATCATATTCATCCAGCAAGGAATTTATTATGTTGCATGCGAGTTTTACGCTTTTCTTGCTCTCAAAAGGCACAAACGCCTTTATGTTGTTTATCTCTTCATCATCTTCTCCCACGTGCATACTTATTAAAATATTTGAGGAAGATTGTCCAATCACCAATAACCTTTTATCCATTGGTCTCTCAGAATCATACCTTACATCTCTTGTGAACTCAACAAAAAAACCCTCATCTTTCATATCTTCCATATACAAACCAAAAACTCTTGCTATCTGTTGTGTTATCTTTGATTCGTTTAATGCATCATTTGTGTTTACAAAGCCAGAATCACTCCCACCATGTCCTGCATCAATTATCATTCTCTTTTTATCTTCTTTTGTTTCAACAACAGGGCAATCAATCTTGTTTAGGTTTTCCTTTATATCTCCTCCAATCCTTAATCTATTTGAGGATCTGATGAATATTAGCTCTCCTGTTCTCATAAACCCAATACTTAGAGGAGAAAAGAATATTTTGTTGTCAGCATATGGAAATTTAATTGTTTGTTCTCCATTTTCTTCCAGAACTCCTGCTCTTTGCTCATTAAAACCAAAGCTAAAATCCAATAAATCTATGCTTCCAAAAGAATAACCAACATTAATCTTTCCAGGAGCAGCATAAACAGAATCAACCATTAAAGCAACATCTCTTGCAAGATAATTCTTTTCCAGTAATGTGTTATCTCTTATTGAGTTAACATAAGCAAGCAGAATAACAAAAACCATCACTGTTAATATTAGCTCAGCAATAAAAAAGAAAAGCTCTTCATTTACTTCACCCTTTTTCGAACTAAATAACCCTCTTTTTCTCATAACATAGAATCTGTTGTAAATTGTATATATAAATTTTGCTTTTAACTCTCTGGACACAACTCATCTTCAGGCATATTTTCTAGAATCCCAACAGAATCAATATATTTTTTGAAATGAATAATCTTTTCTCCTGTAATCTGGAAAAAAGTATCACTTAGAAACTCAGCAGGAACATCTTCATGCACATATAATGCATCAATAACAGCTGTTTCAAATTCAGGAAATCTATTCTCAACAATTTCAGTATTCAAGCCCTCATTTACTATTTCTATGGATTCAGGATCTTCTAGGGTTATTTTATCATATCCAACAGTTATTGTGTAATTTTTTGGTAGTTTTATAGGTAAAGAGCTACAATAACAACTTTCACTACTCTCATTTATATTTCTGGAAACACATTCATCAAAAGAATCCAGTATTTTCTTAAACTCAAGATACGCCTTGATATTTGAGCTTCTCTTTTTAATGTCATCAGTTCTTAAAGTTATCAAAATATTTATTTTATTATCATCTCTTTCAAATTTTTCCAAATAAACTGTTTGTGTTCCCCACGACTCTTCACATCCAATATCACCGTCGCTACTATATTCTCCATATCTGAATAAATAGCTGTAAGGAACATCTACATCTTGCAATGACATATTATAAGAATCTATGATTGAATCTGAATCCCATTTTACATAGGAATTCCATGTACTTCCTTCTGATGTTCTCCATTCTTTATTAAAAAGTCCTGTTAAAGATATGCTTCGCCTGAAAAAAACAATATCTTCATCAAACATCTTACAATCAACTGGTCCACCCTCTTCAATATTAAAATTATTTCCTAGTCTTTGATTATAATTAAAAATACAAATGCATGCATTCTCCCCACAAATAAAAGGTTTTTCCAGTATTTCTCCTGCCCCACATTCAGTTCTAACCGTATCATCTCCAGCAAACTTCTTACTTCTCAGAGTAGAATCCCATTCTTTGTCAAATCCAACTATAACATATTCTTCTTCAACATTTAATGGAGTAATTTTAGACTCAAATCTTTCATCATTTCTAAGAAGATCCTGGATATTATAATACAAGTCATTAAGATTTGTTCTGGAAGCCAATCCCTCTGGCTCTTCTTCTATTATCGGAGTACATTTTATAAACAGAGCTAATGAGAAAAGAACAATAACAATTCCATATCCAAGGCCGCCTGCGTCAGTAACACCAATCCCTTTTTTAAAGAATTTCTTCATCTTTTTTACCCAAACAAACCAGGTTCTTTGCATTCAACTGTTTCTGTTAAAGTTATGCTATACTCAATCTCTTCAGCACAGCAATAATCATTATACTCAGATTTTGCTACATATTTGCATTTAGCTATGTCTGCATCATCTTTATCCTTATCACACGCATCAGGAATTTTATCACCATCAGCATCTTCCTCATTATTCCCACCAAGACAATCATCATATTTATCACATATATTGTCATTATCATTATCCACTACATCTTCATCATCTTCACAACTACTTATCTCAATATCTGAAATAGCAGATTTTGTGAAATCCATAGCAAACAAAGTCCCCCCAGATAAAAAATAAATAGCAAAGCCCACCACAGCAAATACCAAAATAAAATCTCCTATTGTTCTCAACATTGACGCGGCTTTTTTCATTTTCATCATGTTATGCTTATACAACAAACCTCCTCATTCTCACACCCTGCTAACAACAGTGTTTTTCCATTACAGTCTTCTGTGCAGCTTCCACCTCTTTCCTCGCAATTGTTTGACTGTTCAAAAAGAGAAAATTTGTCATAAACTAAAAATAATAATACCCCAACAACTGCTAAAACAAGCACAAACTTGATTATTGTTTCTATTGTCATATCAGCTTTTTTCATCTTTCCAGTGGCAGACAGCATTGTCCAAACCCTTTTCCTTCTTCCTTAGTCCCATTATAATTATAATAAGCACAGTCTTTTGCAAGAACCTTTATTGGGTAAGAAGATTCATCACATTTTCCGCTTGTTGAACATTTTCCACCCTGTTCATCACATGTTCCTCCAACATTGCTGCTGAATATCTTTACCTTGTCAGTAAATATTGCTAAAAGAACAACAAGCACAACTAACCCAATTGCCGCAACTATTAGAATATTTATTGTTAAATCCGCTTTTTTCTTCATTTTAACCTCATTATTTATTTTTTTATGTAAAACCTAATTCAAAATCAACCTGCTTTAATAATAAATCAACATCTTCTGAGTTTTCATCTTCCCCAAGCTCTTTTTTATACTTTAAAAGAAGTTTTTTTGCCTGTATATAATGTTCTGCATTAAAATCTGCTTCTCCAAGGAAAAAAAGCTCTTCCTTAGTTAGTTTTAACTGCTCTTGGATTTTTTCATTTGGAAAGCATCCAACAAATTCATTATGCAGTTCAGCAGATGCAACACTTTGTTTGTTTTTTATTGACTCCTTAATATTTGTTTTATAATAACTATATGTTTTCTCTGTTTCAATACATTTTGTGATTATTCCTTCTGCTACCCTGGATGTATCTCTTATTCCACCAAGATTAATATAAAAAGCTAAACTCAATGTAGCCAAAACTAGTATTATTGCACCAATCTCTTTAGGTCCTACTGCACCTTTGTTCCCAATCATTTTCATATAAGTCTCTCAAATATATCAAGATTGTTTGACATGTATAACCATAAAATTCCCACAAGCACCATAAGAACCGCACCCAATATTACCCAAAAAATTGTCTGTCCAGTGAATTCCATTCCCCAAAATGCTTTTTTATTAAATCCCATTTTATTCATATTGTATCCTAAACTATATATTTTTTATCTATTCCTCTCTTGTCCAACAGGAAGGTATGTGCAGCTTAGATTATATAAAATCTCTGGAATATAAGGTGTTAACACTAAACTTGAGTTCCAATCAGCTGTTTTGTCACTTCCCATGGTATAACCCAATATAGCTCCACTTGCACCACCAGCTGCTCCAGCAACCCCAACTAAAGCGGATCCACCACCTGTAAAAGGTATTAATGCAGCACCAAAAATTATTGTACCTAGACTTCCACCCAAAGCTCCTGATGCCCATTTTGACATATATCCTTCTTTTCCATACACAAACAATGTTGAATAATCCATTTCAGTGTTTATGTCAGGAAAAATTGTTTGTGTTGGCTCGCTCTCATCATATGTTGAATACCCAACAAAGAACTCCTCAAAACTCATCTCACCTGTTGGAATATTATGTGTTTTTAGGTATCTCCTAAATCTGTCCGAGCTTATCTTCTTTTCTTTGTCTCCAAACTCAATAACACTGCACACTGCACAATGTTTTTCCTCTTTATAATCATTTGAAAATAGGTTTAATTCTCCTCTATGAAACTGGTCAAAGCATTTATACATTGCCATAGCTATCTTATCCATTATTATCTCATCATCACTTTCAGGAATAACTAAATTCTCACTTGGACAGTTTATCTCAGAGCCAAACTCCATTCCCAATGATCTTGATTTTGAGTATGCAAAAACAGTTGATTTGCAGATTGCTGTTCCTAATTTTTCATCCTTTAATTTATCAACTCTTGCTTGAAATAACATCAAAACAAGCATAAGTGCTAATACAACAATCAATCCAATAACCATTTGCATAGATATGTCTGCTCTTTTCTTCATTTTATTGATATAATGGGTTGCAGCCCAAACCTGCAACATTCTCTTCTTTTACAAAATAATAGCTTGTTGTTTCTTCCACAAATGCCTCTCCTACTTTATATCCCCAAGTAGCACCAGCAATAATTGAACCACCACAAATTGCTGTTCCTATAGGGATCCCAAAATAAGGCACTCTTGAAATAATCCCCCCTAATTTACACCCAGGAAGTCCTATTGAAGCAGCACCAGCCAATGAATCTGACGCTTGCCAGAATCTTCCGCTTTTCTCTATTGAATAAATAGTAGAATAACTACTTTCAGTAATTATGTTATCCACAAATCCTTCCCCTTTCATTTTTTTATAATCTTCTTCAGTAAGATTTACTCCTTTAATATATTTCAGATAGGTTTTACCATTATCCATTTTTTGAGTGTTTAAAAACCACATAAAATCATTTATTGAAGGAATCTCCTCCTCAATATCTTCATCAAACACAATATCAGAACAATAAATGCAGAACTTATCTTTTTCTAACTGGAGATAATCAACATTAAAAGGCTTTAATTCATCAATCCCTGGAAAAGATGTTTTTTCCTTACATTTGGCTAATTGATTAGCAAGAATATATTTCAGCGCAAACTCTTTACTTACTAAATGACTCTCTTCCAAATCTTCTAACATATCCATTGTTATAAGTAAATTCTCCTTTGGACAGTTTATGGCAACTTTTTCCTGTGTTTCAACACCAAAAACTTCTCCTGTTCTTGCCTTGTCATTTGCAAGCAGACTGATCTGACAGCTTTTAACTATGTTTTCATCAGCTGTAATCTCTGTCACTCTTTCTATTGCAAATCCCATAGTTACAAGAAATAAAACAGCAACCATTATTCTCATGGTTTCATATGTAACCCCTTTTTTATTCATGCTCAAAAATCGAAGATTTTTGGCACGCTGAAAATTTTTCATTTTAATCGTTTATATTACCTTTACTTGTTTGGTAAAAGACCCATCATTATAATTATCACAAAAGCAATAAGGCTTAAAACAGCAGCTACCCCTAATATCATATACATAAGAGGAACCGCTTCCCTTGTTTGAGCCTTTTTGTTCTTAGATAAACAGCCTTTCATAACTCTATCTACGAGAATAAAGGTATATAAAATTTGTGATTTAAGAAGTTTCACAACATATCTGATTGTCTCCGCAATCAATCCACCCAGAACCAGAGATTATTTCTGTTGCTCCACAATAATCAGATGCAGTGCATCTTCCTCCTTGTGCATTGCAAACCTTGTCTTTTGCTTCTTCTGTAGTTTCTGCATATTCTTTGCTGAAAACATTGATTCTTCCTGAGAATATAGCAACAATAACAATAAGAACAACAAGAGCCAGAGCAGCAACTATTAACATGTTTATAGATATCCCTTGTCCTCTTTTTGTGTTCATCTTAATAAAAAAGAAAATTTATTATGGGCTAACAGCTATGCAGCAGACCTGTTCTTCATCACATGTCCATGCTGAATAAGGTGTTGGGTATGCTTCTACATTACTATCTACTTCTCCACATACATCGCCACACATACCGCCTTTGTTTTCACATGCAGCTGATTCTGTACCAAATGTTCCCATTCTTCCCATGAAGATCACAGAAAGTATTACCAGTACAAGTAGTGCAATTGCGGCAATTATAATGACATTCAAAGAGATTCCTTGTGCTTTTTTCATATACTTCACCTCTCAAAAGGTAATATACTCATTATATTAAGTTATATTTAAATTTATCGTTAACCACACACATCAAGACGTATAAACATTGTGCCTTGTCCTGCTGTTTCAAAGAAAAAAAGACTTGATTTCCTCTCTCCTGAGCAATCTCCTCTGGACATATTCAAGGTATTATCCAGAGCAGTTGACACATCAAGATTATAATTAAATCCCCATTCATCAAGAGTTTTTTCTAATATCTCATTTATTACATATTCTGCATAAAAGCAACTCTCTGTGCCATCATTACATTCAATACTTCCACCTTCAATATCATTAACATTATTCTCATCATAAGGATTATCAGTGCAGTCTATCAATAAATCTCTTATGTTTATATTCTTGCATCCATCCCCAGAAGTTGACAAAAGCATTGCACTTAATGTGTTGGAGGCTATCTCACTGTAACTGTAATCTTTTTTTGTATCTGCTGGCTCTTTTAGCACATTGAATTTCACAACAAACAACACTCCTATTGATATTAAAACAATCACCATTGCTAATCCCATTAACTCCATCTGCCCTCTTTTCATAATCATACTCAAAAAACCTCCAGCTTCCTCAAAAAACAAAATTTTTTGGGAGCAAAAAATTGTTTCACAATTTTTTCGCTTTTGGTCGACCTTTTCTTCGAAAATGTCATATAAACACATCCACTTCCATTACACCAAACCCAAAATAAGGATTTATTTTTCCTTCTTCACCATTAACAATATGATCACCAACAGAATCAAATAATGAAACAGGAATTATTGTTCTTATTCTCTTGGTCCAGTTTCCTCCTGTGTTATTATATATTCTCCAGACCTTATTGCTTTCAGGATATATCTGCTTTATTGTTATGTTACTGTTCTGCAGAATATCATAATACTCTAGCTTGTTGTTTTTTACTATTCCCTTTATTGCATCTAATTTTAGCACATCAAAGCAGTTATATATCTGAACATTTTGTTTTATGCACTGAACTTCTGGAAGAAATGAGATAACTTGTGCTACTTCAATCGCTTTTAAGTTGTCTGCCTCATCTTTTTCTTTTGTTATATTTGTTCTTTCGATTTTTGAATAAAATATAAATCCAGCTACTATTAAAAGGAAAAATATAAACATTACAGCAATACTTTCTCCCATCCTTATCTGTGCTTTTTTTCTCATTTTTAATATATTAAAGGGCATGACGCTCTTTGTAGATCTCTGTTCATGATTTTCAGATTGTTTTCAAGATATGCATTATTATAAATATTTATGATATTTGATATCTCAAACACATTAGATTCTGATGCAATGTTGTTTAATTTATTCAATGCAGAAAAATATTTTGTATGTATATCACAGTATCCTAAACCATCCTCAATAAAATAATTATACAATTCATCTGTTCTGTTAATATAAACATTTGTTACCATCTCAAGCCTTTTCATCGCCTTTTTCATAACACATTCATATATCTCTTCCTTATCCACAAAAATCCCACCAAGAAGAGACTCTTTTTTTAGGAAAGGATGTTCACCTTTTTCAACCAGAAGATTTGAATCACCTTTTTCATAGAAAGTTATTGTTCCACAACCATCCAACTTGCTTTCGCACTCTACTGAAACATCAATCTTTATTGCAGTTACATCTTCATTCTCCATATTATTTGTGAATGAAGGCAACTCAATCCCATTTCCAAAGAAAATAAATTTGACCTTGTAGTTGTTCTTGTCCACTAAACCACCTATCTCTACAAGTTGTTTAAATTCCTTTGTTATATTCCCAGGAAGCATGCTGTAAAGCTTTGTTGCATACGCTGAATATTGATCTTCACTTACAATAACATATCTTACATCAGGTGTAACAACATACTGGAAATTAGCTGTTTTGTATGGCACACTCCAATCAAGCGACCATAAGTAAAGAGTTCTTCTGACAGATTTTAACAAAGACGGCGAAAAACTCTCACCAAGCTTTATAGGATTAGTTCCTTTTACAGAATACCCAGTGCAGTCATATGTTATCTCTGTTTTCGGCATCTGTAATGAAAATAAAGTGTTTGTGCTTTGTTTTGCGCTTGTTAGAATTGTTTTTAGATTTGTTCTTATGTCAATAGATTCTTTTTCCTCAGAAACATCAGTCTGTCTCTGAACTATTATAACAAAAAACAAAAGAATAAGAGCACCAGCTATCAAAACAAATATCCAATTAAACTGGACTTCTATTGCACCTCTTTTTGACTTCATTGTTAAGAAATCCCAACCTTTTCTCCAAACGCTTCCAACTGTATGTTTATTTTTCCACCTATAACATCAAAACACTTAAACCCATCATCAACAGTTATTGCTCCCACATAAAATGACTCTTCTGCCAAACTCTTAACCATAAACACATTATCGTCTGAACTAGAAATAATGCTTTGTATTATTGGATATTTAGTCTCATCTATTGAGGTAGTTTCTGAACCAACAAAACATATCTGATTATAACCACCAGGCACATCAATTGTTCTTTTTTCTATTGTTCCAAACTCATAACTTATTCTTTTGACAGTGTTTTCTAAATCTGTTCTAAACTGTATATGCTCTACAACTGTTGTTTGCTCTCTTATTTTTTTTATTGAATTATAACCATAAAGCATAATCAGGGATACAACAACCAAAGCTATAATATAAATAAATACCTGGGTTTGCACTTGTGCTTTCTTCATTTTTTTATCTCTTTTTCTATCTTGTCAAGCTCATCAAAAACATCTTTTGATTTTTTTGATTTTGAACTTAATTTTTCAAGCTCATCAAAAACATCTTTCTTTGTTTTTCCTTTTTCCTTTTTAATATTCTTGTCTAATTTTGATAATTCATCCACAATATCTTTACTTTTTATGAATCCTGATAACCTGTCAAGTGGTTTTTTGCTTCCTTTTAGCTCATCTAAACTTACCCATTCTTTTTGTTTTTTCTTTGGTTTTTCTATACTCTTAACATCAATCTTTTTTCCTTTTACTCCTAATTTTTTCTTTGGTTTTTTTACTCCACCAAAAGCTTCAAAAACCCTTCCTCTAACAGCTGTTCTTCTTCTTGCTTTTTCTTGAAGTCTTCTTTTTATTATTGCTTTAAATTCATCTCTTTTCTTTTGGATTTGTGCAGATTGAACTGGTTTTTTCACAACAGTTCTTGCTTCTGGTTTTTTCACAACAGGCTCTGGTCTGAAAGAACTCATTTGTTTTAATTCACTCTCTTCTTTCTTTTTTATATATTCATGATATCCAAAATAACCTCCTCCTACCAAAACTCCTAATATTGCAAACACCAATAATAACACAACCCATAAGCTTGTTCCTTCATCTTCATCAAGAACAGAAGTGTCAACACCTTCCTCTTCAGCTTTGATTGCTTCAAGCTCTTTTATATATTCTTCATAATATGTTAATCCTGTTTCCTGTCTTATCTCATTTGAATCAGGCACAAAAGGATTTAATCCATTCTTTATTTCCCACCAATCAGGTAATCCATCATTATCATTATCTTCTTCCAAATCTGGGGTGCCGTCATTATCATCATCTTTATCATCTCCAGAGCACACAGCAGGATCATTCAATTCGCTATTCTCATCATCACATAGTCCATCATTATCATCATCCGAATCCTCATCATCCAGTATTCCATCTCCATCTGTATCATCATCTCCTTCATTTGTTATTCCATCATTATCAGCATCATTATCAGAATCTTCATCTAACCAGTCAGCTATTCCATCTCCATCATCATCATCATCCTGACCTGAGCAAACATTTGGGTCATTTAATGGGCTGTCATAAGTGTCACATAACCCATCATTATCATCATCAGGATCTTCATCATTTGTTGTCCCATCACCATCTATATCATCATCTTCATCATTTGGTGTTCCATCATCATCCTGATCATTATTTGTATCATCATCATCAGAATCATCTGTTCCATCATTATCATCATCCGGATCATTTCCAGTACATGTGTCATCATTTAGCGGACTGTCATAAGTGTCACATTTTCCATCATTATCATCATCCGGATCCTTATCATCTGGTATTCCATCTCCATCTGTATCGGGATCTTCTTCATTTATTGTTCCATCCTCATCAATGTCATCAGGATTTGGTATGCATACACTGCTCGCACTACAAAATCCACTAGTGCAATCTTCTCCAATATCACATATATCTCCTATGTCACATGTGTTGTTTTCAGCAACACACACTCCACCACAATCAACATCTGTTTCTCCATAATCTTTTATATTGTTATCACATAAGGTTGTTTGGCATGTGTTATTTGTGTCACAATAACCAGTTGAGCAATCCTCATCAGAATCACACTCATTTCCAACAGCACAATCACCACAAACTCCACCACAATCAATATCTGTCTCATCCTGATTTAATGTGCCATCATTACATGTTCCAACAATCTCAAGAACAATGCTTGTGTCAACTGTTATCCCATCGCTTGTTACAACAGATGTGTTTAATCCAAGCACATTTGTTGCTTTAACCTGGAATTTATATCTTCCATCCTCAAGCTCACCAAAGTCAGTTACATCAAATCTGTTCTCATTTGATCTTTCACGCCAGTCAAAAATAAGGGTGTTTACACGATCAATCAATCTATAATAATATGTTTCAACATATGACTCAGGATCAACAGCCTCAAACTGAAGCTTTAATGATCTATTGTTATTTGTTTTTTCACGGTCTTCATATATGCTTGAATCATTAACAGTTAGATTAACTGGAGGTGTTGTGTCAATTGTAAAGCCTATTGATGTTGAGGCTTGATCACTTGTTGTCTGGCAGTCTGCTCTAAAGCTATGATCTCCCTGCCCAAGATTATTAACATTTACTGTGTGTATCTTGATGCCTGTTGTTGCACCAATAAGCGCGTTTAAACTGTTATAAAACATACAATCCGCATTCTTGTTTGTTTCAACACTTAATGTTATATATGTTTCAACTAAATAACCAGATGGACCAGAACTTATTATAAATAATCCATAATCTGTGCTTGTCTCTATAACAACAAATCTTGTTGTGGATATTAATCCTGCCTTGTTTTTGCATGCAGCAGAGTAATTATACTCCTCATCATCATAAGGAAGTATTATCTCATCTTTGTGATTTGTTTTGAAATCATTTTCATCATAACCAGTAAAATTACCTTCCATAAGATTATAATTAACTTCTGAATCACTGTATTTGCAGATGGTTTCTTCATCTGTCACAACACTCAGGTTTGTTAGAAGCACAACTCTTTCCTGGCCATCAATCATTTTTGGTATGTATTCTATTATTGTTGAAGGATCTGCAGTTAATGAGTTAATAATAGGGATAGTTTCATCAACACTAATCATTAACTCATATTCTCCTTGTTCTCCTGATACAGAACCAATCTCTGTTGTACATGCAACATAAAATGTTCCGGCATGATTTTTTGTGTAATCTGTCCAGTTAAACTGGGTTAATCCGTGTATGTTTGTGCCAGTTGTGTCTAAATCATTGAAATCAACATAATTTCTTGGTGTATAATAATCATATTTACACACTGCATCTTGTGATGTGCTGAATACTATATCAAACACAGGTGTTGGTGACACTCCAAATTCTGGTTCAATCAATGTAACAATTAAGGTTAAGTTTACATAGAAATTAAATTGAGTTTCTGCTGTGTTTCCTAATGAATCTATTGCATCAACAACAAACACATAACTTCCTTGCTCAAGTAATGTTTCTGGAACATAACTGAAATTCATGTTGTTTGGATTGTTTATTAATGAAAGCTCTGTATATTCTCCTGTGTCTTCATTCATTAATGTGGCGTTTAGAATGTTAACTGTTTCATTGAAAACTATTTTTATCTCAGGATTTGGAACAATAACTATTGGTTCAAGAATAACTTCTCCGACAGGGCCATCCATATCCAATGTGAAGAAATGTGTTTTTTCAGCAGGTTCTACACTTAACTCTGTTTCTGCAGTAACTGTGAAACTGTTTAATCCTTCAAATAAGAATAATGGTGAGCTTATGTTGAAATTAATAGTGCCATTATTAGGCAGCACATTTATATCATTAGGATTGTTGTTTATAACAATGATTGCAGAACTTATCTCAATCATTGAGGATATTGTTCCAGTGAAATATATTTCTGTTGTTGAGAATGTTGAGCCATTCTGAGGGGTTGTTATTGTTATTGTTGGAGCTTCTAATTCATAATCTGTTGTAAAGCTAACTGTTGTGCTTGCTATTTTGGATGGGTCATTAGCTGCAGTGCATTCTACTAAATAATTATATATTATGTCATGTACATAATCAGCTTCACCTTGTAATGGAAGCATTACTGAATGCCTGTAAACATTTTCTATCTGCTCAGAAGCCATATCATAGCCATCAACCTCGCATGTTGAATCATAATTTGTTGTCACAAATAATTCTGGTGTTAATTCGTGTATTGTGCCTGAAGGCTCCTGCTCATAAATAAATAAATTCCAGTCAAAATTAACCTCAAGATCTATTGTTTCATAATTTATTGACAGTCTTCCTGATCTGTCTTCACATAATATATAAATAACATAATCTCCTTGGATTCCTGGTCTTAAATCCTCTTCCTTTATGTTGTGATGGTGTGTTGTTGAATAATAATTTGAGGTATCAAATTCTGTCCCAAGATTAAAAATATCTCTTTTGCCTTGTTCATCATTAATATCATAACCTGATAGGTTGCTCTCAAGTATGAATCTGCATTTTACTACTTCATTAGCAGATGCATTCATCTCACTTAATATTTCTGTTTCCTGCAAAACAGGATTTGGGTAAGCTCCAACTGACTCAATAATTGGGGGATATTGATCAACCTTCAACCTTAATGTTTCTTCTGTTGGGTTGTTGAAATCATCTCTGCAGGTTATATCAAACAAATACAACTCAGGTTTCAATTGTTTATCATATACAGTATAATGTTCTAGGTTATCTAATGTGTCAAAATCATATATGATTATTCCACCATCTTTTTCCATCTCACAATTTGAGCTTTCATCTGTTCCAACACCAATATCTATATCTTTGAACTTTGATGTGAACCCTTGGAATGTTCCTGCAGGTATTGGCTCTGGCTCAAGCAGTTCTATCTCAGGCCCAACAATATCATACTCAACAACAACCTCTTTGTAATCAGATATTCCTGCAGGGTTTTCTGCCTCAACAGTTATCTGGTTTATTCCAGGCACAAGATCAAATGTTATTGAAAACTCACCACTCTTATCAGTTATGTCATAATCCTCAAATCCATTTGAGAACACCTCAACAACAGTTCCATCAGTTGAATATGTTGAGATTGCTGTTCCATTAACAGTTAATTCCTGAATATTTGTTTTCATGTTGTTTAGTGGATAATTTATTGTTATGTTTGGAGCTCCGTCATCCATTGTTATTGTTATTGGATAACTGTTTGGATTGCCTGCTCTGTCAACAATTGTTGCATCTATGATATTTTCTCCATCTAATAATGTGATTAAGGAAGAGAATTCGTCTCCAACAAGATCTGCAGTTATAGGGATTCCATTTCTGTTGTTTGTAACTAAAATTGAACCACCAAGTATCTCATAATTATCACTAAATATTCCTGTTATTGTTATGCTGTTGTCAGGAACAATTGTATCTGTATTACTTATTGAAATTAGAGGAACAACAGTGTCATAAATAATTTGTTTTGGTACTTTTGAAGACATTCCAACACTATCTGTGGCAGTGTACATAAGATTATTATTGTTAGGATTTAATGTTATGTTATAATTAAACATATCTCCGACCATATAATCTGAAAGATTAGTTAATTCACCATTATTATCTAAATAAGAGCTTATTATTGTTTTATTACCAGTTGCTGTTATTGTTCCAGTAGTTGTGTATGTCTGATAATTTACATAAATTGTTGGAAGTAAAGGCGAACTAATTTGTATGCCTGGAACCTCTTTATTTATCTCAAATGTTGATGTTTGTTCTAGCATGTTTCCAGCTAGATCATAAACTGTTATCTCAACATTATAAACACCATCTGCTAATGTAGAATTTGGTGTAAAAACTAGGTTATCCTCAACAACACTCAGGTTTCCAGTAATACTTTCTTCTCCAGTTAATGATATTCCTGAGGAATCATAATCAACATCAGATAATGAATCAGTTAACTTAACATATATCTCCCCAACAGAAGCCAGCATTGTGGAGTTTGCTGGTGTTATACTCACAATTTCTGGATCTGTTATATCATAAATAACATTTTTTGAATCTGAAGAACCAAAGTTATTCGAAAGATCAGAAACAACAATCATTATTTCATATTCTTTTTCATCAACAGCTGTATAATCTGTTGAAAAGCCCCCATCTTCTACATCAACATCTTTCTCAAACTCCTCATCAACATATAATTCAGCACTCACTCCATCTGTTGTTCCAGTTATGCTGATTAATTCTTCATTTGTTGGGGAATCAATATCATCCAATATCACATAAGGATCAACAGTGTCAACAATAAATGTGGTTGAATTCTCTCCATCATTTCCTGCATCATCTGTTCCTGAAGCTGTTATAACAGCAACACCATCATTATTTGTGACATAATACTCTCCTTCCCAAGTATATCCTTGGATGTTTATCATTATGACTGATATTTCTGACGATTCATTCTGTGTAACACTCACATCAATCATACCAAGTGTTTCAGAAGCAGTAACATTTATTGGTATTAATCCTTGTTTTGCATACTCAACAGATGATATCTCAAATTCTGGTATGGTTTCATCAATCTCAAACACATATCTATACATTATCCAGTTCCCAACATTTGTTACAACACTTACCTCAATCCAATACTGCTCTTCCTGTAACTCACCCAATTCTAATTTTATAATTTTTTCTGTTATATCAATATCTTGGTATGATCTCTTGCTCATATTGCTGAACACATAGCTTAGATCATCAAACACAATGTTTTCTCCATAGAACTCAACAACAAGATCTGCTGAATCACTAACAGAAACATAGTTTACATAATCTGTTCCACAAACAGATGGATCAAGGAAGATATTCTCATTTAGTTTTACAAGAGGAGCTGAAGGCAACCTTGTGTCTATTGTTATTTCCCAAGATTCAGAGTTAGAGTTTCCATGAACATCTTCTGCACTCACATTAACAGAGAAGGTGGTTTTGTTGTATCCACGTGATAAGTCTGTTGTTGGATTATATATAAGCTCTCCAGTGCTCTTATAATATATTAATCTTCCATGATAAAAACTATATGTAAGATCATATGTTATGTTGTGTTCTGTTTCTATTTTTGAGTTAGTTAGAGGCATTCCTCTTAATTCCATAACAATTGTACTTGCATTTACCCCAGACGAATCAGTTAATATTGTTTTTATTGTTGTATATTGGTTATTTGTTATGTGGTCACCCATGGGGCTCTCACCAGGCTCGTCCAATTCTATCTCAGGACCAACAATATCATACTCAACCTCTAATTCTTCACTGCTCTGCAATCCTGCTGGATTTGTTGCTTCAACAGTTATGTAATTAACACCATCATCAAGATTAATTGTTAAAGAGAACACACCATCATCACTGGTTTCATAATATTCATCATAATCAACAGCTTCAACAAATGTTTCATCAGTTGTATAAGTTGATGTTGCTGTTCCAGTTATTGTTAACTCCTGAACATCTGTCTTAAAATTATTTTGGGGGTGAGATATACTTATTACAGGAGCATTGCTATCTCTTGTTATTGTTATTGGATCACTTTTTGTGTTTCCGGCTCTGTCAATAATTGTTGCGGTTATTGGATTTTCTCCATTTTCTAATAATATGTTAGCAGAAAAATCACCTCCAGCAATGATTGCGATTGATGTATAATTATTTGCGCTGTTTGTTATTGTGATTGAATCTGAATCAACATTATAATTATCACTAAATGTTCCTATTATTGTTATATAATCATCTGAAACAGTTGTGTCTATGTTATTTATTAGAATTGAAGGGAGAGTTATATCATAAATAATCTCCTTAGATCGTTTAATACTTAACCAAACACTATCTGTTGCTATGTAGTTCAGCTCATTAACTTCTTCAGCAAGATTTAAATCATAACTAAACGTATTATCTGTGAGATTCTCTGACAGATTAATTGGGTTTTCGTTAATATAAAAATACAATATTGTTTTATCTTCACCAGGTATAACAGACCCTGTTGTTGTGAATATTTGCTCATTCACATATGTTCTTGGAAGTGAAGGAGAGCTAATTTGTATATCTGGGAGATCATTGTTTAACTCAAATGTTGTTGTTTGTGTTATAATATTTCCCGCATTATCAACAGCTGTAACATTAAAGATATACTGGCCGTTTATCAATCCTTCATCAGGCGTGAATCTTAGGTAAGAGCCAAATATGCTAACTGTTCCATTAATAGTTGTATTATACCAACTCAACAATATTTCTGAAGCTTCATAATCAACCCTAGATAATGAATCATAAAGTTCAGCATACACTATTTCAGCATTAGCCAACATTGTTAAATTTTCAGGCGCAATATTTACAATTTCAGGTTCTGTTTCGTCATAAAGAACTGATGTGGAGTTTAAGCCGGTGTTGTTTGCGGAATCATTCACAACAATCTCAAAATCATATATTTTTTCTAGAGTCATGTTATACTCTATTGAAAATACCCCATCCTCACTTTCAATATCATATGTTGCAATAACATCTTCCACAAACACACCATTAACATATAATTCCACAATTCTTCCATTTGTTGCTCCAGAAATCACAACTGTTTCCTGATTTGTTGGGGTGTCTACATCATCCAGCATAACATATGGGTCAACAGTGTCAACAATAAATGTTGTTGAACCCTCTCCATTATTTCCTGCAGCATCTGTTCCTGAGGCTGTTATAACAGCATCACCCTCATAACCAGCTCTTACTGAATAATCTCCTTCCCAAGTATAACCAATTGTGTTGGTCATGCTTACACTTCTTTCTGATGATTCATGTTGTTCAACAACAACATCTATTTCATCAAGAGGTTCAGAAACAACAACAGTTATTGGAATGGATTCTTGTTTTGCATAACTAACAGTTGATACTAAGAATTCTGGATCTGTTATATCAATCTCAAACACATATCTATATGTTACCTGATTTCCAACATTTGTTTCAGCATAAACCTCAATAAAATAATATGGTGTCTCAGTCAGATTAGATAAAGTTAAATATATTTGTTCAAGTGTTACATTTACAGTACTGTCAGTTATCTTTTGATTTGGGCCGAATGTATAGCTTAATCCAGAAAGCTCAATATTATCAGCCCCAAAATTCACACTCAATACAGCTGTTTCATATATATCAATATAATTTATATAATCACTTGGTCCTGTTGTTGGTGTGAGTGTTTTGCCCCCAACAACAACATTGGGTGGTGATGGAATCCTGTTGTCTATTGTCACACTCCAGGTTACTGAAGCAGTATTTCCTATTGAATCATCCGTTTCCACATATATTATGTATATTCTTCTATCTTCTCCATTCAATAAATCTATTCCAGGAACATATACAAGATCTCCTGTGTTTTTGTAATAAGTCAGAGTTCCTTGATAAAAATAACTTGATAGATTATATATTATGGTATCACCAGAGTCTGTTGGATGTCCTGTTATTTCTATACCACCAGTTTCTCCAATTCTCATAACAATGCTCTGCCAGTCTATTCCAGAACCATCATATAAATTAGATGATATTTCCACATAAGGATCATTTGTTATTGTTTCGCCTGTGTTTATTATTGTTGGAGATATTGTGTCATCCACAAAAAACAATATTTCTGTTGAGCTAAACTCTCCAAATGTATCAGTTGCTGTTAATATTAATGTGTAGTTTCCATATCCTAAAGCAAGAACTTGATCTGAGAAAGCATATGGATCAACAACACCAGCAACATTCTCTGTTTCTTGCCTTACTATATTATCATCTTCATTTTTTATAATATACTCTATTATCATATCCGGGCTTTTTTCAGAAATATCAGAGGTTATTGTAAAATTATCTCCTGCTTCTATATCATCCCTAACAAAAACATTATCTATAAATGGTGCTGTTGTATCTAAAACAATATTAATGCTGTCTGGAAGCTCTCTTCCAAGTGTATAGTTGATTATCTTTTTTGCAACAATCTCAAACAAATAATTATTATCAGTTAATCTATCTGCTTCAAAATAAAATAATGTAAAATTCTCTAATGTAGATATGTTTATATTTTTTGATACACCTTCCAAACTTAACTCATATGAATCAATTGAAATATCTTCATTGAAGCTAGAGTTTATATCAAACTTAGTATCATTTGTATACCATGTTGACCTTGCTTCGCTGTTAAAATAACCAGCATCAAAAGCCGAATTAACAGAATATTCTGGATAATCAGGCACACTTTGATCTATTGTAAAGCTCCATAAATCTGTTCTTGGGTTCCCAGCTCTATCTTCCATGTATAGCTCAACATCATAATCTCCATCACCCAATATTCCTGGCTCAAGCTCAATAGAATATTCTTCACTAAAGTCATCTGATGGTGTGCATGTTATCTCAGCATCACCACATCCATAAGAAGTGCTGTTGAAAGTTAACTCAATTGAACTTTTTATTATTCCTGAAACATTTGTTACAGAATTATCTGCATCATTTATTGTTATCTCAATATTTGTGTTATTATTCTTTAGAATCATATTATTATTTGGATATTTGTTTGTAATCACTGGACTAGTTATATCATAAATTATATTTCTTACTTCTTCTTGTGCTTTACTTCCCTCAACACCATGCTCATCAAATCCAACAGCATAAATCCAGTTGTTTCCTTCTGTTAATGAATTAAGATTAAATCCAAACCATCCAGTTGGATATAATAAGGGGTATAAGTTAACAAAATCATTTTCACTAACCACTTCTTCCAAATCTGGTGTGAACTCTAAATATGTTAAATCTGAATGAATTATGTTTGTTATTGTGTAATATTCTCTGTTAAATCTTGGATAACTTATAAACTCAATATAGCTTCCGTCTCTTGAACCATCTAACACAACACTGTTGTTTTCAATATCTATAGAAAAAATATCCACATTAAGCTCAGCAGCATTGTTTTGTGCAGCACTCATGATTGAACCAAATGTTCCCCAATTATGTGGAACCCCTATATTATCTGTAACTATGTTTGATCTTAATGTTACATTTTGATTTGGAATAGAAAATATACCTATTTTAGAAAATCCAGCAACAAATATTGGATTGTTTGTGTATTCCTCCAATCCAATATTATCTATTTTTGGCTGTTCTGGTCCTCTTGTGTCTATAACAAATAATTCTGGAGTTATTAGGTGTCCTGTGTTGCCATGAGAATCAGTTCCTGTCATAATCCATCTTGTGTTGTTTTCATTATCATCCAATCTATTGAAAAAACCAATTGTTGGAACTTCTGTTGTTCCTGTGAAACTATACATTCCTTGAACATTGAAAAGCACAACTGATTCACCTTCATAATAATCAGCAGCGTTAAGTGGTTTGTATCTCAAACTAGGTATTTTACTTAATGGCTCACTTGAAAAAATATTTATTGTATAAACCTTGTTCCTTATCATTAAGTCTGTTTGTTGACCATTTTTATCAAGTATTTCTACAATGAATTCTGGTACTGTGTTATCTTGAACATTGAACCATTGCTGTAATATTCTTTGATTATTGAATCTGTCTTTTGTGGTGTATGTAATATTCCATGTTCCTGTTTCTTCAGTATAAGAGCTAGGTAATGTTCCTTGATTAAACTCAAATGTTTTTATGAAATTTTCATTATCTAATTTATCAAGATCCGCTGTCCAAGTTCCATCAGGATAATCTATATCAACAGAAACAGTGTTGTCCTGATATCCAAGCGCTGTGTATTGAGTATCACTTATCCAAGCCTCAATTGTTATGTTTGATCCCCATTCAACATAATTATCATTATCATTTTGAACCTCAACACCAAATACATCTTCTCTTACCTCGGGCTCTTGTGTGAATTCAGGACCAACTAAATCCAGATAAACAGTTATTGAATCACTTCCATCATTTCCTGCAAGATCCCAACCATAAACCATAATAACATTCCAGCCAGGAGAAAGTAATGGAAGATCCCCTGAAAATGAGTTTCCAGTAATGCTGAGATTTGAGATTCTATCAAATAAACTTTCATTTGTAACAACAACTCTTAGATACTGTAATCCACTATCATCTGACCATGTTCCATCAACAGTGTGACCAGTAGCAATGTTTGTCATATAATTTTCAAGAGGATAATCAATTGTTATATTCAAAAGCTGATTGTCTATGTTTATGAAAGCATGATTAACCTCTTCAAAATTATCCTTCCAATCAACAGATCTATAATAGAAATCCTGTGAATTTTCAATAATGATTGGTTCACCATTGTAAACTGAATAACTATTACAATCAATATCATCACAAATATATATCTCTTTGCAACCAGCTTCTCCAGGATACTCAAAGCTTGAGCTTAGGTTTTCGTCATCACACTCAAGATAAAAATCAGTTTGATCTGTTATATAATATGCTAATGGATTGAATAAATGAGAGCCATAATTATTAGTGTATGTTAAGGTTGTTTCAGGGGGAATTCTATCAACAGTGAATAAATACCATGAGGTGTCAAGAATATTACCATCACCCCCGTAGCACCCTATAGGGAAAAAGTAGGTTCCATTTGTTCCAACATTATAGCTTTTGTTGTGTAGTTTGCTATTTCCTGGTCCCTCTCCAACAAAATCCATAGATATCCATGTGTTTGTGTCATCATAAAATCCACATACTGCAGTACCAAGTGCAGATGGTGTCTTTAGATGAAACATTATTGTGTTGTATGTGAAAATATTATTCAGTCTTTCTTCATCATCTATTTCTGTTGTTATATTGGTGTCTGGGAACTCATCATAAATTACTTGAATTCTATCAACATCAATCAGCTCTCTAACTGTTTCTATATTTCCACTTTCATCAACACAATTAACAGTATATATATATAATCCATCTTCTAATCCAAAGTAGTCTGCATTAAAGCTTGTTTTATATAAGTTGCCTATAATATCATCCCCTGTTATTGGAGTTTCATAAGCATCAGTAAGAATATCATCAGAGCAATCCGACTCTACATCAGTTGTTATATTTATAGAGAGTATTGATTCAAATGGGTCAGAATCATTTAATCTTGCCCACTCAACATCTATGACAGGACCTTGTGTGTCAATATACAATGCAACAGACTGGATCTCTTCAGTGTTTTTGTGATAATCACTTGAAAAGAATCTTATATAAGATACACCTTGTGGAAGATTCTCATCATAATCATTATTTGGAAGAGCAAGAGATATAGTGAAATTCTCTCCTTGGGTTTTTTCCAAATTATTGAAATCAAATTTCTTATTAGGATTACATGAATTATCATTATCAATACAGTATCTTATCTTTATATTATTATAAAATCTCATTCCAACTGTGTCATCACCCAATCCTTCAATATTGAATATTAAAGTGTGTCCATTAGAATTTATAATAGGAATATTATTTGTGAGTGTTGTGATTGGTGGTTCACTATCCTCCCTACACAATCTGTCAATATTTGAGTTTTCTCTACAATCATTTTCACTGTCCCCATCTCCATCCTTATAACATCTTGGTATGCCGTCATGCTCAGGATCTCCCCATTTACATCTGTTTAATTCACATGCATCTAAACTGTAATCAAAATAATCATAGCTTTCCCAGCCTTGCTCAAAAAATGGAATCTCAAAATCCTGTGTTTGACTAAAACTGTATTTGTCTATTCCATTACAGCTTGTTTCATCATCATATAATTCACATGTTGCACTCTCATCACACTCAGCGCAATAATCACCATTATCATCCGAATAACACATTCCTAATCTTGAGCAAACATTATAATCACATAATGGATTATCAAATGGAGTGTTTTCTTCTTTATTGCACAAACCACACTGATCTGTTTCTTCATAATATGGTTTAAAGCAAACTCCTTCATTAAAATCAGGGTATCCATAATATTCATACCATGTGCATGCTTCATTATATGGCTCTAGACTCCATGCTGAATCGCATCTGTCTTCATCACATGCACCCTCTGACCTGTATCCAAAGCAACTGATATCAGGATCACAATTATAACATGAATCAACTGTTGTGTTGGAATAATCATAATAACAATAATTATCATCATTTTCGCATGACTCAGCTGTGTGATATAATCCAAATGGCTCTCCTCCTTCATAGCTGCATGAAATCGCATTCATACAACTTGCCTGTCCTAAAAATTCAACACAAACATAACTCTCTCCTCCATTTTCTGGATGTGTACAATTTATTTCATTCTCTAACTGATTAAACTCATCACAATAAACACCTTGTGTAAGTGGGGGTGGAGTAAAACTATAACCAGTGTTTAGGCAAAACTCATCTCTTAAACCCTTGTTTTCACATAATGGATTACCTGGATTTCCATTTCTTGTAACTCCATTAGTTAATCTTGGCCCATATAATCCAACAGTGTATCTTGCCCATATTGTGTATTCATAATCTATATCCCACATCACATCTTCATCAACATAACCTGTTTCCTGATTGTCAAAAATAATAACTTTCTCAACTTCTCCTGAACCAACAATTGTTTTATTTATATAAAATACCTCAACCCAATCAGCGCATGCACTATACCATTCTAAGTTAAGCACTCTCTGCCCTTGCACATTGGTTACTGAGAAATCAACTATCTCAGGAGGATCATCATAATCACACCCAACTCCTTCCTGAAGTGTAAAATTATAATAATTGTATCCTGGCCCAACAGTTATCAATGTTCTGTTTCTTATATATCCGTTCTTAAAAACATCTGCAGTCCATGTTCCAAAAGGCACTCCAAGTAATTCATAATAACCAAGAACATTTGAGATATCAGATACATCCGCTACATTAACATCCACTCCATTAACAGCATCTCCATCAGTGTCTTTTACATAACCATAAACAGTTGCTGTATCAGCAGGTGTTGGGCAATCACCATCTTCCATATATCCACCAAGCTCACAGCAGAATCCAGTGTCAGCTCTATTGAAATCTACTTGTGATCCATCCCAAGCTGTGTCAAACTCATATTCCTCATTTCCACACCAGCAAACAGTGTTATTTTGAAATAAATATCCTGTTGGATTTATGTTCCCTATATCTGAAATATTTGTGTTAAGAATACAATTAGGGATAATACAATCAGTAAAACATGCTGTTATGCTTCCGCATGAACCTTGGTGAACATCATCAGAAACAATATCATTGCATGACCAATCATATTCACAGCATCCATAACTATAATCCAAATAACACCCATTGTCACAACACTTCTGTCCATCACTGCAATCATATTCAGTTAATTCATCTAATTCGTCAGCACATAAATAACAGCAGCTTTCACCTGCTGCCTGACATGAATTACTACATTGAGAATCAGTTCCGCATAAATCACAATATTCTTGGGATGCTCCTCCATAATCTACCCAAACCTGGTCATAATAAGGATTAACATCAGGATTTAGTCCATCCCCTAATAATTCAAGTGCTCTTGTTTCATTACACCATCTATTTATGTCATAATTGCATGGATCTTGAGGACAGTAAGTACAGTCAGAGTCAAGTAGATCTTCACTGTTTGTTATTTTAAGATCAGCATTAGCCCATCCATCAGCATCACAATCATTATCAATTCCATCATCACAATCACATCCTGGATTAAACCAGCTTTCATTGTTGCATAATGGAGCTATTAATGCTTCTTCCCAATCACATAATTCAGAATCATCAGCAACCTGATCACCATCAGTGTCAGGTGGCAATGCAGTACATGGTTCCTGGCAGCAGATTCCAGTATTTCCTCCAACATTACAGTCTTCTGTTATTCCATAAACATTTCCGCAGCTATATCCATTTGCACAGCAATAACCACCAACATCAGAGCAATTATTACCTGGTCCTGAAACCGCTATTATTATATTAATATTTTCCAACAAAGTATTTTGAGGAAGATCAACTGAAACATACTGGCTGTCATAACCTGATTTTTCTGCATATAAAATATAATTTCCTGATGCAAGATTATTTATTTCATAATCCCCATTACCATCACTATTTGTGGTTATATCTGAGTATTGTATTCTTACTGCAGCAATATCCTCAAAAGCGCTTCCATCACTATATATAACAGATCCTGTTATGTTGGATGGAAGTTCTGGCTCAAGATAAATATTAACCTGTTCAATATCTGCTTCTACTACTTCTACACCCTCTACAGTTACTGTTGTGTAAAACTCTTTTGAAGCTGTTAATCTGTAAGTTCCAGGAGCAGCTACATCAAATCGATATGTTCCAATAGAAGAGGTTATATCAAAATCACCACCAGGATGAACCCATACAACAGCTCCCTGTAATTCTGTTGCTCCTTCTCTCACAACACCAGTTATTATTGCTGTTCCGCTTTGCATTAAAATAATATCTAGTTGGATTTCATCATCCACAGGCACAACAATAGGTTCATAGGCTGTTATAAACCCAGCTCTTGAAACAGTTAATGTTGTGTCACCGTTTGGAATATCAGTTATATCAAAATATCCATCACCATCAGAAGTTGTTGAAAAAGAACCTGTTTCTATAGATGCCCCAGACAATGAATTTCCGGTTGTTCCATTATAAACATAACCAAAAACTCTTCCTGTTCCACCAACACTCATTCCACTGCAAAATGCATCAACACAATGATCTTCTGCCATGCTCTCATTAAATGCATAAATATCATAATTATTAGTGCAGGTAACAGACTGCATATAATAACACGATGTTATATTGTTTGATTCATATATACAACATCCAGAATTACACTGTGGAAAATCATTACAATTTGTTTCTCCTTCTATAAATGTGTTGTTTTCATTTGATACACAATCTAATGCATGCAAAACAGTTCTACATTCATCCTCGTAAATACAACAACCATAATCTTCCTGACAATCTTCTGCATCATTACAGTCAGTTTCTTCTACAAAAGTTTCATTGCAATCCCCCCAATTAGGATTAGTTGGACTAGGTAATCCACAACACTCTTCCTGTGTTATTTGTTCATCATGGCAAATAAGATTAGCATATCTTGGTTCAACACAGCATCCTAAAGGAGAATCTGCAACACTGGAGTTTAGCACAAACAAGAAAGTTGTTATTAATATGAATAATGTAATTATTCTTCCCTTTCCAAATATACCTCTTTTTTCCATTATAACGGCACCATCAACTTCCATTCTTTGATGTGTCTGCTACTGCCTTTCTTGCTTATATCTAAATAATATGTTCTGTTTGTTAGATTGCTCTTTATCTTGTCCAAGAACCAACCAGGTACTGAGAGCTCAGATCTTAATAAATCAAAAGTATATCCTGCTCTGGAGTAAAGACTTGTTTCATTTATCTTTTTCAAGTATTGAAAGCACTTTTCAAAATCTATTGGTTTTAGTTTAACTATTGCATCTTTAAGCTCATCAAACCCAAGAGTGTAGTTTATGTTTCTTAAACAATCCAGAATTGTTCTTTCCTTGTCGCTGATCTTAATAAGATTGTTGTTATAATTAATATCCTCAAACCCAAAAAAATGCTTTGTTTTTATAACATTATAATTAACTTTTTTGTAGCCAACATTTGGAACCCTATTGTTTGAGCTAATAAACACTTTATTCATTCCTTTTTCTGTTGCGTTATATAACTCAAGAGCGCTGTGATGCGAAAGAAAACATTTATCCATGAAGTTATCCCCAATAAGATATTTGTCAGGAACAAAAGAATCATTATTGTCAGGGGTCTGCTCAAAAGGAATTATACAGTAAAGCCCTCTTTTAACCTTTTTGATATATTTTTTTTCAGCAAGACCTTTAACAGCATGAATCGCAGCCCTGTAATTCTTAAGAAACAGCTTTGCATCTTCTAGCACAAACACCTTTTTCGTGTAAAACTCCTTGTAAACTCGTTGTTCAGTCGGCGTTAAGGTCATATATCTACCTCTTCAATTTTATGATTTAAGCGCTTTATCTTATATATCTTTTGATTTATTATACTTATACCCCTTTATAAACCTTTTCTTTTTATACTTATCTTAATATATATGTAAAATCTTACTCTTTTAACAAAATAAATCAAGATTTCTTAGATATCTCTAGTTTTGATTATTAATATTTGATAAATATTTGTTTTTCCTCAATTCTTTTGTTTTTTCTATATATATTAATCATATTATTTTAAATTAATTTTAATATATGTGTAATTAATATTAACTATCTATTTAATAACTATTATAAAACATACTTATCTCAATATATATGTAACAAAATATATGTCTGATAATTAAATGTCCTGAATTATATGTATTTATTTCAATATATATGTAACAAATATCTGATAAAACATAATTGACTTTAACATATTGTTATTTTTTTCGCGTTCATTATTGTTTATCTTAATAAATTATACTTATTTGAACATAAGTGTATAAGAATTTATTTTATTGCACAAATATCTTTATAAGTTTAGATTTTGTTTATTTACTATTATATTTAAGAAAATATTTTTTGATTATTTTATTTGTTTCTTATATATTTCTATAATTTCCTATTTCTTTGTATTAATTTTAATAAAAAAGCAATGTATGTTATAGATAATTATATTAATCAGTATAATTTATAGCTCTTTATGGGCAATCTTATTGATTATATCCAAAAACAGCTATGGAAAGGCAGAAAAAGAGAGGATATAGAAGAATCACTTCTTGGATCAGGATATAAAAAAGATGCAATAGGTTATGCCTTTCAGCATCTTGATAAAAAACACCTTGAGAAGCATGCAAACATTAAATTCATTTTGATTGTTCTCACAATACTTGGTGTTATTATTGTTGCATACTTTGCTTATTCCAATGTTTTTCCAAGAGAGATGATTCCAGAAGAGATTCTGGCTTTGAGAGTAACATCAGCTAATGAAATAGAGAATTATAAACAGGCATTAAACACAAACGATGTTTCTCTGTGCGAACAAACAGGAGAAAATAAGAATCTTTGTTTAGCAATCATAACAAAAGACATCTCAAAATGCGATTCAGTGAGTATAAAATCAATAGATGCATGCATTTTTGATGTTGCTGTTAAATCAGAAAACATGGATTACTGCGAGCAGGCAAACAGATTGAAAGGAAACTGCTATTTCTATTTTGCAACATTAACAGGTGATAAAACATTGTGTGAAAAAACAGGGTTTGCAAAAAACAGATGTGTTGAAATCATAGAATCATAATTATCTGAATGGCACACACTCTCCACTTTCATCACATCTTCCAGTTATTTCTAATTTACCATCTTTCTCCCAATCACAGTAATTACCATCATCATTCCCAAACCTAATATCAATATTGCAGCCGCAATGATGGACTTCATCATCTTCCCAAACAAACTCTTGAGTACACCAATCACACCCATCATTACTTACACAAGTTTCTCTCACAGGATCATAATTACAACACCATCCATTATCAGAAGTAGGAACTCTATCAGGCAATCTTCCATCACAAAAGTTATCTGCTCCACACTCAACAGAGCATCTTCCAGAACCTGTAGAACTATAAGTGCATGTGTTCCTGCATTTTCCTTCACTAACACCATGATCTCCACAAATTTCAGAATCAGGTTCTAATTCATCACACCCATCATAGGCATCACAAACTTCCTCACAGTTTCCTGAATTATCTGTTCTGCCATTACAAGTTATACAATCATCTCCTGTGTTGTCACATTCTTTATCTGTTGACCATTGGTTATCACTAACTTCCTCACAATAATTATTTATTGAAGGATTGGCATAATAAGAGCAGGGTTCTTCACAAACATCAGGCTCTCCATCTCCATCAGAATCTATTGCTAACCCATCACAACACATTATTGAATCCAGAATATCTCCTGTACAAGCACCCTCTCTTGAATATGGCCCTTGATTTACTGTGTTTGTGCAGTCATTTCCTGCTTCATCAACACAGTTTGGGACATAATAAGAAGAATAAACTATAGGAGGTGTTGTAAAGCAGTCAAATGTAGCTCCATTGTTATTGGTTGCACAGATTCCGTTTTGGTTGTAATCTCCTCCAGCATCTTTCTCTACATCCTCACAACCCAATCCTTGATTTCCATAACATCCACAATAATAATCATCAACTGAATCATCATAAACAATATCTTCTTCATCCGCATCCCCACAACAAGGTTCAATAATATCATCTGTGCATATCCCTCCTTGTCCGCACCCAATAACTCCGGTATTTTCAACCCATGCAGTCCAAGTGCAAATATACTCTGTTGCACCTATCATTATTGTGTTACACATATTTCCATATCCACATTCAACCTTCTTTCCATCATCACATGCTATTCTTGCAGGCACACCTAACCAATCTTCGCCAGGATCATCCCCACAGCACCCCCATCCACCAGACTTTTTTCTAGTCCAATTAAACCCACACCCAGCAGCTATACAATAATCTCTGTTTGTATCAGGATCTTTCCATACACCTTCTTCTTCTGCATCACAATATGCTTTTTTTCCGCTGCTTCCAAAACCATAGCAATTACCTGCCTGGTTGCATTCCTGGCTTGTGTTTATACAATCTGTTCTTTGATTACAACATACGTTTTCATCATCAATGCATCCTGCTGGGTCATATCCTTCATATCTATTATTACATATGTTTGAATACTCACCAGGATCATCTCCACAGCAATCTTCTACACCTTCATCAGGATATTCCCCAACATTTAATTCACCGCTTTCTATCCATTCTGTTTTCTGGTCAACAAATGATGGATCTGAACATGATGTACACCAATGTGATGCATTATCCAAATCAACAGTGTCAAAACCTATTGTATCATTAACACCTGTTGAATCACTTTTTCTCTCTGCATAATAATCTCTGCTAGTGCAGAAATCATTCCCCCCATCAATGGATGTTGGAGAAGTCATTGTTCCCCCAATAGAAAAACACTTACCATCACACCATGTTTCAGATGTTTCTTCAGAAGGTGGTGGGACATTGGTTGTATGACTTATATCAGGATTTGGAGAAGGCCTTACAGTGTTTCCAGTGTATCCCCATATTGTGTTTACAGCAGGAAGATAAGAATTAGGTTCTTCATCTTTAGGAATATCATATAATGGTATTCTTTTATCATAATCATCTATTAATTTGCAGTTGACTGGCTGGTTACAATATCCATTTCCGCCACAAGCTGCTTGACAGAGATAATTTCCTTCCTCATTATAACCCTGGTTAACATCATCAGATACTTTCCAGTTCTCATTGCATACCCCATCTGCTCCTTCTAACCTAAGATATGTTTTTTCAAAACTTTCCCCTTCTTCATAATCATGACAAAAATACTCTGTCCTTTTCATCATCTCTCCTTCAACTAACCCCCAATCAGGATTCCAAGGCCCCCTACATCTTTCTGTTTGTCCAGGTTCAAGATCTAAGCAAGTTTCTACAAGCACCCAATTTTCTTCAACATCCCCTGAACATGTGTTCCCTCTTGAACCACTGCAGAATTGTCTTAGCCCTCTAATAAAAATATCATTTTCACTGTCTTGTTGATTTATCCCCATAAGATTTATATCACTTTGGTTAACAGAAGCATCTACATCAAACAAAACACCCTGCACTCCACCAGTGTCACCAACTGTTAGATTCGCAGGGTAATACTCTTTTCCAACAACTGGTTTTGGACCAAAGCTTCTAAAATTATAACATATAGTACTTTCTGATTTGTAATTTCCCCAGTCACTCTCCTCCCCAGAGCAGCAAGCATGATCTCCCTGGAAAGGATCACCCACAACCTCTGTATAACTTGTGTGATAAAATGGATTCTCTTCAACATCATTGTATGGATAAGGAGCTGAATCACTTGTGTGCGGCAGGCATAAACTAACATTAACCGCCCAGTATGCATCATCAGGATATTGGTTAATGTTTGGACATCCCAAGGGTATTATTGAAAGTACAATATTGTGTTCTTTAGGACCATAACCAGAGTCACCTGAATAATTGTTAAATGTTCCTGTCATGTCACTTATATTAACACATGAGCTATCAAAGCATAAAGGAGGATAAGGAACAGCAACCCTTTGTTGTTGTCCTCTAAATAATATATTTGTGCCTCCAAAAAGACCTGTTGTTTCAGAATCATCTGTCCATTTGTATTCCCATGGTGTGCAGAACATTCCTGTTGATGAGCCGGCATCCAGCCAATATATATCCTCAATTGATGCTTTGTGTCTTTCTATATCATCATAATCATTATTGCTGTTTCCAGGATCAGCCTCAGGATGATCCACAACAAGTATACTTACTGTCTGCCAATCGCTGTAGCCAGGTGGTGCTCCATTTTCATAATCATTAACCTTTACTGTAAGATTATGCGCCCCAAGATCATTTATACTGGTTGTGTAAAAAACCTTTCCCCCATAGGCATAGCTTGGATTGGATAATGTCCATGAACTAGGTTGGCCTTCAACAATATCAACACAGTTCTTTGGGAACCATGTGCAGTTTTCTGGAGTGTTTTCAAGCTCATAAAATCTTGTGCTGTTCCATGTTTCATTCCAGGTTTCCATCCATCCAGAATAATTGAAATAAAAATAATCTTCGTCAGGATCATGAGCTATTGGCCTTATGCTAATATTGTATCCTGAGAGAACAGTGAAATCATACCTTACTCCACTTCCAACAGGAGTCTCTGTTGGACAGCTTGGCGGATTGTCTGGATCATCACATATATAATCCAGAACAGGCATCCTGTTCTGCCTTGCAAACTGGAAAATATAATGGTCATCAGTTCCAAGAATGGAAAGATTATCATTCAAAATAAAAACATCATTGTAATACAATGTTTGAGGCTCTAGATCAATAACACCTTCTTGCTTTGTTATATATATCCCATTTGTGTTTAAATCCTCATTCAGAATATCAAAAGAAAGATCTGTTTGATCAGAACTCCCAAAGTTTTGTGGATTATATATTATTTTTTTCAATATGTTATAAATAAGAGATAATCTTACTTGTTCCTGGCCATAAAACTCAAACATCTTTGTTATTGGCTCTCTTCCTTCTACTGTTATTATAAGTGGAAAATTCACATTTGCAACAACATCATCTCTTCCAATACTTATGTTTGTTATAACATCCCCTTCAGTTATGTTGTGTCCGAATCTTTCTCCAACAGAGCTGAAATTAACACAATTCTTTATATGATATGAAACATAATATTCTAGTTGCTCCTGAACCGATGTTCCTGTCCCTCCACTCATTCTTTCAGACCTGAGCAGAGTGTAGAATGGGAAATCACCATAAAACAAAGGATTTAACCCAAAATAATAATATCCAGAATTTGGGCCATTCGCAGGATGTCTGAATCCACATGGATTATCAGATTCAATGTTTCTTTCTTCACATGGATAATAAGGCGCATCATTAAACTTAATCTTTCCTGAATCAAGCTGTTGTATAAGATAAGTTATGCTATTATTCCCATACTCAAGATAACTATTTCTCATGTATGACTCCCAATGCCAACCAGAATCTAAGAGTGCACCTTCTTGATGTGGAAGTATAAATCCTCCTTGCCTTCCTATCAAATATAATCCTTCTCTTAATGAATTATCTAAACATTCAGTCACATAAAAATTAATAGGGGTGTTCTGCCTAATATCAGACACTATCTTGTCTATCTTCTTCTCAAACTCCGCATTGGATACATATCTACTAATATAAAATGTAAACCCAAATGCACCCAATATCACAATCCCTATAATCACAAATGCTGTGATCTGTCCTCTTTTCATGTTTCACCTCTCTTTTTTTTATGTATTCTTTTAATTTATCTAAATTTTCTTACCCTTGCATGTTTAAGAGCAGAGTTTGTGTTATCAAAATAACTAATATCTAAATGAATATAATTATCATCACTGCCATTCACACTTATTGATGTATATTCTCCAACAGCTGCTGAATTATCTATTGTTGTAGTGCTCCATGTAGAACCTTCATCATTAGATTCTGCGTACTTCAAACTAGTGTTCGAAGTATCATAATAACTTATGTAAATATGACCTGAATTTAGAGCAGCTATTGATGTATATTTTCCAACACTAGCGCTGTTGTCAACCGTTGTAGTGCTCCAAGAAGATCCCCCATCATCTGAATTAGCGAATTTTAAAGCAGTGTTTGTGCTATCATAATAACTTATATAAATATGACTCGAATTCAACACAGCCATTGATGTATATTCTCCAACAGCTGCTGAACCATCTACTCTTGTGAGGCTCCATGTAGCCCCCCCATTATTAGATTCTGCAAACTTCAAAGAGTAAGTGCTTGTAATATTGTAATAGCTTATATAAATATGACTCGAATTCAGCGCAGCTATTGATGAATACTGTCCAACACTACCTGTGTTATCCACTGTCACACTATTCCAGGAAGATCCTCCATTAGTTGAATTAGTATACCTCAAATAACCACTAAACTCATCATAATAACTTGTGTAAATATGACTCGAATTCAACACAGCTATTGATGAATATTGTCCTGCATTACTGCTGTTAATTGTTGTGGTGCTCCAAGAAGATCCTCCATTACTTGAATTAGCGAATTTTAAATACAAATTTGAACCAGCATCATAATAGCTTATGTAAATATGACTCGAATTCAATGCATCTATTGATGTATAATAACTTCCCATATCTGCGCTGTTGTCTACTGTCGCACTGCTCCAAGAAGACCCTCCATCATTTGATTCAGCATATTTTAAAGCAGTGTTTGTACTATCATGATAGCTTATGTAAATATGGCTTAAATCCGGAGAAACTATTGATGTCCATTTTCCATCATATTCAGTATTATCAACAGTTGTTATGTTTATGGTTTCATTTAGTAATGTCATGAAATTATAAGGCCCTAAAGTCTGACATAGACTGCTGTCACAGCTTGTAACATTGTAATAATAAGTTGTGCCATATGCTAAATTGTTCAACAATAAGCTGTGGGAAGTAACTAATGAAGCAGAGCTGTTTGTACCATTGGTCATATTGGTTGCTGTTCCATAAATCACAGTTGAATTAGAGCTTGCTGTTGTTGTCCAGTTTATTATTGCAGATTGGTTTGTTATTGAATTTGCAGCAACACTGGTTATGTTTATTCCACCAGTTGTAAAGCTGTAAGGCCCTTCTGTTTTGCAATTACTTGCAGAAGCACAGCTTGTTATATTATAATAATATGTTGTGTCGGCTGATAATCCAGTGAGGTCAATAGTATGGCTTGTGTTTATTGTAGATGTTATGTTAACTGATGAATTAGCAAACTTCAGACCACCTTCAGTACCATCATAATAGCTTATATAAACATTAGTTGAGTTCAATGCATCTATTGAACTGAAGTTTCCAACATTAGAGGATTGATCAACAAACCTATATTCCCAGCTTGCTCCACCATCAGAAGAATTAGCAAATTTCAGAGCACTGTTAGTTTCATCATAATAACTTATATATATATTATCATCAGAATCTATATCCATTGATGTCCATTTTCCAACTTCTCCAGAATCATCAATTTGTCCAACAGACCATGTTGTTCCACCATTTAAGGATTTTGCATACCATAAGCTGGTTCCTGTTGAATTATAATAACTTATGTAAATATTATCGCTTGTATCCAATTTTATTGAGCTGAAATTTCCTATATCTCCATCTGTTGCTACATCTGCCTTTGACCAGGATGTTCCAAAATTAGTAGACTTAGCATATCTTAAGTCTCCAGTGTCATAATAACTTACATACAAATTATTGCTGGAATCATTTGCCACTGAATTTCTTCCCAAACTAAGAACATTTTCTATTACCCCTGAATTAAACCAACCATTCGCACCACTTATTGTTTTAGTATATTCTAATTCATCATTACCAAGATCTTTATATATAACAATAATATATGTTGAGTTTAAAACAAGTATTGAAGAATACATTCCGACCTGGCCTATAGATGCTGGTGTAAACATGCTCCAAGTTACTCCCCTATTACTTGTATTTATATATTTTAAATCATCACTTGTGTCATCAAAATAGCTTATATGGAAGTGTGTTGAGTTTGTTATGTCTATTGAGCTATATTTTCCAACACTTGCAGAATTATCTAATAATGTGTCTGTCCATGTTAATCCACCATCAGAAGTGTTGGCAAACCTTAATGCAGAGTTTGTGACATCATAATAACTGATAATCATGTGTGTTGCGTTTATCACTTTCAATGAAGTGTATCTTCCAGTGTCTCCACTTGTTGTTATTGTACTACTCTCAAAACTCAACCCAGCATTATATGTTTGTGATTCATCTCCATCATCAATTGAGAGTGTTATTCCATACTGTGCTGTTCCGTTTGCATTCATGTTTGTTGTCCAGTTTATTTGTGCAGTTGTGTTTGCTACAGCAACACTTAATCCTGAAATAACAACACTGTTTGAATCAGTTGTGAATTGATTTGGTCCTGATGTAACGCAATAATCATCGCTTCCACAGCTTGTTACATTGTAATAATATAATGTGCTGTTGGTTAAACCACCCAAAGTAATGCTGTGCGAAGCAACACTTGAGGTGGAAGTATTGCTGGCATTTGTCATATTATTATCTGTTCCATAAATCACAGTTGAATTAGTGTTTGAGCTGGTTGTCCAGGTAATAACTCCAGATTGGTTTGTTGTTGCAGAACTAACACTAGTTATTGTGAAATAATCAATTGTTGTGAATGAGTTTGGACCTGAAGTTGCGCATCTGTTATTTGCACAGCTTGTTACATTGTAATAATACAATGTGTTATCAGTTAATCCAGTAATGTTTAAGCTATGTGCAGTAACTAATGAATCAGAACTATTGCTACCATCACTCATTGCTGTTGTTGTTCCATAAATAATGCTTGAGTTTGAACTCAAGTCAGTTGTCCAGTTAACAGTGGCAGAAACATTTGCAATATTTAATGAGCTTACACCACTTATTGTGACCTCATTGTACTGCTTTGTGCTGAAATTATAAGGTCCTGTTGTGTTACAATACTTATAGCTGTTGCACACAGTTATATTATAATAATAAGCTGTTCCATTTGTCAGGTTATTCAAGCTCATTGTGTGAGATGTAACAAATGATGAAGATGTATTTGTTCCAGCAGCCTCATTCAATGATGTTGTATTGCCATAAGTTATTGATTCATTAGCTGAAGTGTCTGTTGTCCATGTTATAACAACACTTGAATTAGTTGGAGAGCTGTTTGTGACACTTGTGACAATGATTGCATCAACAGTTGTTATTTGCACAACCCCCCAATTCGCACCATCATAAAATCTTAAGGTGTTATCACTTGAGTCAAAATATAAAGTGCCTGCAACAGGGTTTGAAGGTGCAGTTGTTCCACCAAGCTGTGCTCTTCCTTCAACTGTTAATGCTTCTGGGGTTATCTCTGTTCCAATCCCTACGTTTCCAGTGCTATCATTAACAAATATCCTTGTTGTGCCATTTGTCTGCAATCTCAAAGGAGAATTGCTGCTTATGTTGCTTGCATACAATGTTTTTGTAATATTAGCACTTCCTTCAACATGCAGCTTTTGTGTTGGGGTTGTTGTGCCTATTGAAATATTATTCAGAACGGATAAATCACCTGTCATGATGTCTCCTGATCTATTCACCCAGGAACCATTATTTATTACAGCCCATATCTCAGCTGATGTATTATATCCTTGATTAGCAGTAATCCAGCTTGTGTTATATTCTCTGATTATGCTTCCATTGTCTATATTCCCACTTAAATCACCAGCATACTGGAATGTTCCATTATCAGCTATTGCCCATATCTCAGCTGATGTATTATATCCCTGATTAGCAGTTATCCAAGAAGTGTTATAATCTCTAATCAATGTTGCATTATCCATTGAACCCCCAATATTATCACTTATCCAGCTTGTGTTATATTCTCTGATTATGCTTCCATTGTCTATATTCCCACTTAAATCACCAGCATACTGGAATGTTCCATTATCAGCTATTGTCCATATCTCAGCAGTTGTATTATATCCTTGATTAGCAGTTATCCAGCTTGTGTTATAATCTCTAATCAGAGTTGCATTATCCATTGAGCTTCCAACATTATCACTTATCCAGCTTGTGTTATAATCTCTAATCAGAGTTGCATTATCCATATCTCCGCTTAAATCATCAGCATATTGGAATGTGTCATTATCAGCAACTGCCCATATCTCTGCAGTTGTGTTGAATAATTTATCATACGTCCTTGAGACTGTTGTGTTATCTACAGTATTATTTACATCTGTAATCAAGTCATAAATATTATCCAAAATAACAGTCAATATCTGGTTCAACCAGTTTGTTCCAGAATCCTTAACAACCTCTTCTGTGCTAACATTACCTAAAGGACTTTGCATTGCTAATCTTCCAACAGCATCACCAGAGTTGTTTGTATAATTAACATCCTCATTATTAATTTTGTAATCCTTATAATAAGTTGAGCTGTAATTCAAATAAAGAGCCGTGCCTTCCCCAAGCATAACAGCCCATGAACCGTTTTGAATAGCATCTGTAAAATTCTCAGCATATAACAATGAACCTCCCTGCATATCAGTCCATATCTCAACAGTCAGATTTCCAGTTTCAAGCAATGATCCTGTTGCTTTTGTTTTTACATCACTTCCCTGATCAGAAAGCACAATATTATTCACAGCATAAGCAATACTTGGAACTAGTAAGACTAACAAAATCATCATAATCCATCTGCTTAATATTTTATTTTGCATGTTTTTCCAGCTCAACATCTACAGTGATGAAACTCCCTTCCTTTAGCCCAAACCTCTTCACAGTAACAGGGGGTATGGTTATAACATAGGAATTGCCGACTTTTCTGATTCTAGAATCAAACTCCCTCTGGATTTTCTTTAAATCAACACTTACTGTTAAGAAATCGCCCTGTTTTAACTTAAATCTCCTTATTATTATAGAGGGCATTGTAACAACATAAGAATTTCCAACCTTCCTAATTCTAGCATCAAACACTCTTCTCATTTGTGTATATACATTATATATTTATTTAATATCAAATAAATAATAAATGATATATATAACAGAAACAAAAGATATACTTAAACTTTTCTATTTTAGCAATAAAAATGCCTGTCCAAAGATTTAAATAAATTATAAGTTTATTGAGCTCTATGAAACCAACATTAATCATAATTAGGGGCTCTCCAGCTACTGGTAAAAGCACTTTGGCTAGAAATCTGACTAAAAAATTTGATGGAAAAACCGCATTATTGATAGTTGATGAATTTCGTTGGGTAATGACGGCCCATAAAAATAGAGATAAAAAAGATTATTCTGTTTCATTTGATAACTTTCTATATGCGCTAGAAAATTATTTGAAATTAGGTTATACCATTATTGTTGAGGATGTTTGGATTAGGAAACACAAAGATAATGCAACAAGCATAAAAAAAGTGATATATTTAGGAAATAAATACAATGCAAAAATTCATCAAATTCTATTAAAAGGGAGCTGGAATACAGTGAAACACATTAATACTTTGCGACCCATGGTGCTCCCACAAAAAGAACTTTATGAAAAGGTTTATTCAAAAAATATCAAAGCTGAGGTTATAATTGATATTGATGATAAAAAACCAAATCAAATTCTAAAAGAAGCATTTAAAATTATATAAAAATAATTAAGAAAGAATTTAAACAGCTTCTTCTTCCTCAGCAGAGTAAGATGGCACAGCTGCCTTGCTTATAATAATAATATCACCAATGCTTTTAACAAGCTGGTGTGGAACAATCACGCCTTTTGCGCTTCCTAAAACTTTATTCAAAAATGAATTTTTTGTTGCTCTGACTCTCCAGCCAAAAACTTTGTTTTGAGTAAGAATTGATTCTTCAACATCACCAAAATAATCTCCTTCATCAGTAAAAACTTTCATGTCATATGTTTCAGTTATTCTTTTCATCTTGAGCATATAAATCCCCTCCTATTTCCTATCTTAGAGTTAAGAATGTTTAACTATATAAAATTTTCTAAACCTTATTACTATCTTCACTCTGTTGTTTTTTACCCTCAACCAGCTCTTTTATTTTTTTATACTCTGTTTCCAGATTATTTACATAATCTACTTTTATAGCTCTCAATACTTCATCTTGAACTAATAATGTGATGCTTCCAAAATTAAACCAATTGATATATTTGTCATAGCTTATATTTTTTATTCTTGAAAAACCAACACTTCTCTCTTTCTGAAAAATCTTTCCCTGCTTATACACCATTTTATCAGCATAAAAATAACATCTTGTACCCAAAATACTCACAACAACTAAAAAAAGCACAGCTATTATCTGAACCCATATATGCGTTAAAATATCTTCAACAACATATATTGAAAGCTCATACGCATCTAACCCAACACCACCAAAAGCCTCACTAACAATAGAAAAACTGTCTTTCATTATCTCCCATAAAAA